>NZ_JBFXHE010000371.1:0-4518 GCF_050177295.1 Desulfobacter sp. | reverse complement strand
ATTATTTTTGCTGAAAATTTTTCCTGGGCCAGGGCGTTGAAAGGGTCTGCCACGATAAACGCGTCTATCTTTTTTCCCAAAAGCGCCTGGGGCATATCCGGGGGCGGCAGGATAAACAGGTTCACCTCGTGGGGGGCAAGCTTTGAGCCCGGCGGACGGATTACAGGCTCAAGCCCCTGGACCTGAAGGCCTAACTGCATGACCAGATTGTGCATGGAATACCATGAGGGCACAGCCACCTGTTTACCGGAAAGATCTGCAAACCGGTTAATGCCGGAGTCTGCTTTGACAGTGACCGCGCTGCCGTTGGTATGATCCCAGGCCAGGACCTTGACAGGTATGTTCTGCTTGAATCGCATCCATACGGGGATGGGGAAGAGCATATGGACTAAGTCAAATTTGCCCGTTAAAAAGGATTCGGAGAGTAAATTCCACGAACGCACCATGACCGGTCGTTCCACATGAAGCCCTTCATGGGAAAAATAGCCCAGACTGTATGCAACAAGCAAGGGTGTGGCATCTGTAATGGGCAGATAACCTATTTTCAACGGTCTTTTTTTTGCTGCTGCCAGGCATGGAAATGCCATGGGGGTGCAGGCGGCTGCGCCTGCTGTCTGAATTATAGTTTTTAAAAAATTTCGTCGTGAAATGCCGTTGGGGCATGCCGATTTTACAGGGTTAAATTCCATCAGTCAGGCTCCGTTTCACTAAATATGCGATTTTAAACCGATAGAGAATATCTGTTCTTAAGGTTTTGATCACAGGGTCATTCTGGTTTCTGGGATAGGGTACATCAATATCAAAAATATCAGAGATACCGGCAGGGGAACCGGCCAGAACCACAATTTTATTTCCAAGCCGGATGGCTTCATCAATATCATGGGTGACAAAGACCGCGGTAAAGCTTTCCGACATCCACAGGTTTACCAGTTCCTCCTGGATATGGGCCTGGGTAAAGGTGTCCAAAGAGGCAAAGGGTTCGTCAAGCAGCAGGACCTGGGGACGTCCCACCAGGGCCCTGGCCAGGCAAACCCGCTGGGCCATGCCCAGGGAGAGCTGGCCGGGTTTCACGTCAGCCGCACCTGCCAGCCCCATGATTTCCAGAAACTGGCTTACCCGATAGTCCAGGTCCTGGGTATCTTTTCTGATTTTACACCCATAGGACACGTTTTCCTTAACGCTGAGCCAGGGGATCAGGGCCGGCTGCTGGAACATCATGGAACGCGACGGGTGGATGCCGGCAATGGGGCTGCCGTTCACCCTGATCTGACCGCTGGTCGGATTTTCAAGCCCTGCCAGCATGTTCAGCAGGGTGGTCTTCCCGCAACCCGATTCACCCAGAATAATCACAAAATCTCCCGGATTTATGGAAAAGGAAATATCCTTGAGAACCTGATGGTGGTTTTTCCCAGGTCGGTCGTAGGATTTGCAGATTTTTTCAATGTCTATTTTCAAGTGCTATATTTCCGACAGAGCAGCATGAACAAATTCCGGTCTGATAAATCCATTAAGGTCCGTTCCGGCCGGCATGACCTCCATGGTTGTGCGCATATAATCAAGCACGATGTTTAAAATTCCCATATCCGGAACCAGAAGTTTTGGGCAATAGGTTATCCCCGATGTTTTAAGTGCTCTTTGCATCTGCCCGGCAGAAAGGCCTAAAAAAGGGGCTGACATGTTCTCAATCCCGTTTTCGGCGGTGTCCGGGGATGACATATACCGGTCAAGCTGTTGGGCACTGTCAAGAAGGCAGCTGACCATCAGGGCCAAACTTTTCCCTTTGGTCCTGAGCAGGTCCTGGTGCACCACGAATATGGAACCCGGATGATCCTTCCACAGGTCCCGGGAAATAAGCAGCCGACTGAATCTTTTTTTTTCAATCCCGGCGTCACCAAAGGGGGCAGGGCAGATAAACGCTGCAATATCGCCGTCAAGGTCCGAATTTGCCATTTCCGGCATCAGTTCATACGGGACTGCTTCAATGCCGACGCTTTCCCCCGATTCTCCCAAACCGGCGGTTTTCAACTTTCCTGCATTCAGAAGCCTGTGCACAAGCATATGCTGAATACTAAGCCTGTGGGGGATCAAAACGCTTTTTCCCCTGAGGTCCGCCAATCTGTGAATCTGTTCAGGTACAATGATTCTGCTGCCAGCCCTGTGGGTGAACATGAGCATGGAAATGGCCAGACCCTTGGCAAACAGATACATGGCCTGGGCAATATCTATGAACGCGGCATTGATATCACCGGATGAAAATCCTTTTTCCACCTGTTCCCAGGAATGCATGGTAAAAGGTATGACATCCATATCAATACCTGGTCCCTTACGCTGGATATATCGGGGAAAAGCAGTTCCCAGTATCAGATGATCAATACTGATAAAATGTCCGATTCGGATAGTCAGGGCAGCCTCAAATGTTTTGCATTTATTGATTTTGGACTTTAACACAGCCCGGAATGCATTGGCAAGTTTGTAAACGCAATTTATGGATGAAAACCCATGTTAAAGCCGTCCCCTGCGAATAATGGCCACCAACAGCCAGAGACCAAGGACAGCCGCAGCAATGAATCCGGCAATGCCGATGATGGAGACCCCGAAGATCATGGGCGGAATCCGGGAGTTGAGTACAATGGCCGAACCCAGGATCAGGGCCGCAATGATAATGGCAAAAGAGATCCGGTTGGATGTCTGGTCCTGGGTCATCATCAACCGTTCCATGCCTTCTATTTTGATGGAGACCTTGATTTTACCCTGTTTGATCTGTGTGATGATCTGGCTTGTATCCGATGGCAGGGTCTGCGACAGGGCAAAGATATCCCTGGCCAGACGGGTGAATTCCCTGGAAAGGCGCGGCACTGAATACTTGCGCAAGGCAGCTGCCCTGACATAGGGCCGGGCGTGGCCAAGCATATCAAACTCCGGGTCCAGCCTGCGGGCCACCGCTTCAATACTGATAAAGGCCTTTATCATTAAAAACAGGTCCGGGGGTATTTTTAATCCGTGCCGGGTGCAGAGTTCAAGAAACTGGTGGATCATCCGGCTGGGAAGGATCTCTTTTAGTTTTCTGGACAGGTATACTGCAGAAAACTGGGAAATGTCCTTTTCCAGGGTGGCCATATTGACCTGCCCATGGGCCTCGGTCAGGCGGCACACCAGACGGGCCGTATCCTGGCTGTTTTTTGAGGCCAGGGCCTGGAGCAGGTCAATGAACAGCTCCCGGGTGGCAAGGTCCACAAATCCGGTCATGCCGAAATCAACCACACAAATGCGCATGTCTTCCAGGATGAAGATATTGCCCGGATGTGGATCCGCATGGAAAAAACCAAACTCAAACACCTGGCGCATGATGAAATCCGCCCCAAGGCGGGTGATTTTTTTCCTGTCAAGGCCTGCCCGGTCAATGGTCTCAATATCATCTGCCTTGATCCCCCGGATAAATTCCATGCACAGCACCCGCTGTGTGGAATGAGACCGGTGCAATTCGGGAATATGGATGGATGGTGTTTTGGCAAACTGCTCTGCCATCTGTTCCATATTGGCCGCCTCCACCGTGTAATCCAGTTCCTTTTCCAGGGACCGGGCAAACTCTTCAACGATTTTCACGGGTCGGAATATGGCCATCTCTTCCAGGTTTTTTTCCATGACCTGGGCCAGGTAGTGGATGATTTCCAGATCCACTTCAACGGTCTTGCGGATACCGGGGCGCTGGATTTTTACCGCCACCTGTTCGTTTGGCGACAGTTCTGCCAGATGGACCTGTCCGATGGAGGCCGAAGCAAAAGGAGATTCATCAAAGGAATGGAACATGTCACTGATGGGTTTGCCAAACTCTGAAAGGATAATTTGTCTGACTTGTTCAAACGAAAAGGACGGCACTTTGTCCTGGAGTTTAGCAAGCTCCCGGGTCAGGTCCAGGGGGATCAGGTCGGGGCGGGAGGATAATACCTGGCCCATTTTAATGAAGGTGGGCCCAAGCTCCTCCAGCACCATCCTGATCCGCTGATTCCTGGATAGTTTCTCGTGGGGTTTTGAGAACACAATTTTATCGAGATAATGATCAATCTTCATGGCATCAATAATATTCTCAAATCCGTATTTGAAAATGATGCCAATGATCTGCTGGTAACGGACCAGATGACGGTACCGTTTGGTGACGTTGGAAATAGTCTTAAAGCTGAGCATGGTCAGGGTAAAAGACCTGGGTTTCAGGCATCCTTTTCAAATTTTTTGGACAGCTCATCAATCCGGGCATTTAGTGCGTCAATTTCCCCATGGGTGGGCAGATCCAGGCGTTTGAGCGCAGATTCCACAACGTGTTCAATTTTTTTATCAAGGGTGGATTTTGCGTCATCATACCGTTTTTTACACTCTTCTAAAAAGTCCTTTGCCTCTTTCTGGTTCATCTCAGACTGCTCTGCAAACTCCTTGGCAAGGGCCTCAATTTCCTTTTTGGAGCGCAGCGCCATGCCCACCCCGGCGAGCAGGCTGTTTTTTATGGTTTCAAGCATGTCCTTTTCC
>NZ_JBFXHE010000370.1:0-4520 GCF_050177295.1 Desulfobacter sp. | reverse complement strand
TATCAATACCTCTGATGATTGTTGAATAATGCAAAAATATAAAAAAGTCATAGCGTGTTTTGGTGGGGTTGCCGTCGTTTTTATCTGGTCAGGATGGATCACCCTTTCCAGATATGGAATGAAAACACCCCTGACGCCATCGGATTTAACTATGCTGCGGTATGCTACGGCGTTGTGCTTTGTATCGCCCCTTCTTCTGTGGTACGACTGGAAAAAGCATTCTCTGTTTCAGTGGTTGGTGGTCGGCCTTGGAGTAGGTTTTCCATACACACTGTTATCTTTCTATGGATTAAAAACGATTGGGGCTGCTCATGCTGGTGTACTGGTTAACGGAATGCTGCCGGTGCTCGGAACTGTGGCCGCATACTTCATTTTCAGTCAGAAAATATCGTGTCTCAAGTATCTGGCCATTATACTGATTTTTGTTTCAAACGTTATAATGACGGGGGGTGGTGTGGTGCGTCCTGACATGTTGGGAGGATTGTTGATGCTGGTGGGAGCTGCTGTTGTCTATACCGCCCATATGACCGGTATACGATTATGGAACGTCCATTTCAAAGATGTGATTGTTATGGTTCCACTGGTTAATGTTGTGCTCTTTCTTCCTTTTTTTCTTCTGCAGCCTACATCTTTGGATCAAATAAAGATTTCTGAATTGACGGTGCAAGCGGTTTATCAGGGTATTGTGGTAAATATTGTGGCCTTGATGTGTGTGGCTTATGCAATACACCATCTCGGTACCATAGTGGTCTCTCTGTTTATGTCTTTTGTACCTGTGATTACCGCTGTATTCGGCTGGTTATTTTTGGGAGAGAATCTGAACGGGGTGGAACTGCTTGGTATCGCTGGTTGTACGACAGGATTGCTCATATACGGTGTGGGGGCTCCGAATTCCCTGAGGTTGTTATTGAGGGCAATAAGGTCCGGTAGAGTTTAGTGATCAGTCTCTGTGAATTAAAAAAGCAAAACATAAATGGATGCCTGTCTATGGGTAACGGACTAAGGGGCGTGTTGGTAAATTTAAAAGTTTCATGGCCCTAATAAACGCGGGCGTTGAACTTGATTTGGATAATATCAGCGAGAGGACAATTATCAATGGGTTTTAAAAAAGATATTCAAGCCCGAATAATTCAAGCCGTTGAAACCGTAAAGCAGACCAATCCCATGGCAGGATCCGTTACCAACTCGGTGACCATCAATTTTGTCGCCAATGCCCAACTTGCCGTGGGCGGTTCGGCAGCCATGGTCTATCTGCCGGATGAAGCCCAATTTCTGGCCCAGGTTCACTTTCTTGACGCATTATATAAAGCAGAACCAAGGGAAATTGCAGACAACCCGTTTGATATTGAGGAGGTTTAATATATGAATACATTGGTTGCAGTTGCCATATCACCGAGCGGAACAGGTGATGAACTTAGCAGAGACGTTGCACAAGTCATAAAAGTCATCAGGGAATCAGGTCTGAAAAATAGAACCAGTTCCATGTTCACGGAGATCGAAGGCCCGTGGGATGAGGTAATGAAGGTTGTAAAAGAGGCCGCATTCGTACTTGCCGAAAAAGGCATCCGTACGGGCCTTGTTCTGAAAGCGGATATACGGCCCGGATATACAAACATGATGACGGCCAAAGTTGATAAAGTGAACACGCTTTTGGAAGGGACGGATGGGCATGAGGAATAAACTGGATATTTCAGCATATTTTGTGGTGGGGCCGGAGAATACCAAAGGCCGGCCTGTGGCGCCCATTATCCGGGCTGCGGTGGACGCAGGCGTTACATGCGTGCAGATTCGCTCAAAGACGGCGTCTGCCAGGCAATTAATGGAATTAACCGCCCAGGCGTCCGAAGTGATCGCCCAAGCCGGTAAATCCGACATTGTGACCCTGTTGTTGAATGACCGCCTTGACGTGGTTCTGGGGGCAAAAAAACAAGGCGTAAAGGTTGACGGCATCCATGTGGGCCAGTCTGATATCCCCGTGGAGGTCTGCCGGGAATATTTAGGTCCTGATGCCATTGTGGGCTTATCCGCCAGGACCCATGAATTGTTCGAGTACATAAAAAATGCCGATGTCAGCCTCATTGACTATTTTGGCGCAGGTCCTTTGCACGAAACAAAGACCAAACCGGACAGCGGACTTGATATAGACGGCAAAAGAATTACAAGAAGCATTGAAGATATTACAACGCTTGCCCGGCTGAGTTCAATTCCCGTTGTGGTTGGCGGAGGCGTCAAACTTGCCGATATACCGGAGCTTGCCCGGACAGGTGTTTCCGGCTTTTTCGTTGTATCTGCAATATCTGAGGCAGATGATCCGGGGCATGAAGCCGCAACCCTGGTTAAAACCTGGAATAGCCATAAGCGGTAACGTAACGCATAAAGGAAATAAAATGACCATCAACGACATTTACATTCAACTAAAAGAGGCTTTAAAATCAGAAATTGTCCGCCACGATCTCGCAGATAAAAGAATTGACATCAAATGCAAACCATTGTCCGTAGAAGAAGCCATCGGCACCCCGGATCATGATGACTATCCCATTGTCAAAGGCAAAGAGGTGATGATGGCCGCAATATTTAATGGGGCTTCCGGCCAGTCATTCACGGACGAGTACACGGATATCTCTTTGTCCGTGGAGGGACTGCTTGAACTGGACCATGCAAAAACCAGTGACCGGGCAATTTTCATTGCAGGGCTTAATGCGGTTTACAGATCCCTGGAACTTTGTGAAAAAACCATCCATTGTAAGGACAAGGAACCGGTCGCGTGCGCCAAAAACCTGATTGAGCAACCAGAATTCTCAGGGAAAAAGATTCTTCTGGTCGGACTTCAACCCAGATTTCTGGAATATCTTGCCAAACAGAACACGATGTGGGCACTGGACCTTGACCCGGACAACGTGGGTACCGAAAAGTTCGGTGTTCGCATAGAATCCGGTGAAAATTTCAAGGAAGCCCTTGACTGGTGCGACATGATATTTGCCACCGGCTCCACCATCGTGAACGGCACCATTACTGATTTCTTGAACTGCGGAAAACCTGCCGTGTTTTTCGGCGTGACCATCAGTGCCCCGGCCAAAATTTTGGGGCTTTCAAGTTATTGTCATTGCGGCCACTAATCTGTCCGGATCGGCCTGATGTTTATGGTTGCATTGGATATTTTATTTCACCATCAAGAAAGAGGGATAAACAACATGGGTGAGAATCAATTGATTATTCGGTGTACGAAATGCGGGGCAAAAAACCGGGTACCTGAAAACAGGGTTTCGGAAAATCCCAAGTGCGGCAAGTGCGGAACCACGTTGCGCCTTGAAATTTTTGATGCCCCTGTGAACGTTACGGATGCCAACTTTGACCGGGAGGTTATGCAATCATCCCTTCCGGTGCTGGTGGACTGCTGGGCGCCCTGGTGCGGTCCCTGCCGGGCTGTGGGTCCGATTCTGGATGGCCTGGCAAAAACTTACAAGGGGCGGCTTAAAATAGCCAAAGTCAATGTGGACGAAAATCCTGGGACCAGCTCAAAATATCGCATCCAAAGCATTCCCACCATGCTTTTCGTGAAAAACGGCAACCTGGTTGATCAGGTCACCGGGGCCTTGTCCAAGCAGGCTTTGGATGTCCGGATAAAATCATTTATCTGATTCAACGCCTGCCGGAATTGATCCGGCAGGCGTTTTTATCCAGAATCGTTTTAAAAATTTGATTTTCAGGTCACGTTTCAGCGGTCAGATTTGATTCTTGTGCCAAGCCACCACCTCTTGGTAAGGGATGGTGCCCCCAAAGATGTCCAGGGCGGAACCGATGGTCAGGTCCACACGTCCCTTGCCAAGGGATTTTACCCGGTCCAGGTCTGAAAACCGCCCTGCGCCGCCGGCATAGGTGGCAGGGATGGGGCTGTGTTCCCCCAGCAGTGTCACCAGTTCCTCCTGGATACCCTGCATTTTGCCTTCCACATCCACGCCGTGGATTAAAAATTCGTCGCAGAATGCCGACAGATGTTTTATCGTTGCCGGGGTTACGGCTATTTCGGTAAATTTTTGCCAGCGGTCTGTCACAATCCAGAATTGTCCGTCCCTTTTCCGGCAGCTTAGATCCAGAACCAGACGGTTTTTGCCCACGGTATTCACCAGGGCGTTGAGTTTGTCCATGTCCATGCGGCCTTTGGAGAACACATAGGAGGTGACGATGACATGGGATGCGCCGGCATCCAGAAAGGTGTGTGCATTGTCAGGGTTAATCCCGCCACCCATCTGGAGACCACCGGGGAAGGCCTGCAGCGCATCGAGGGCGGCATTGGTATTTCCAGGGCCAAGGGCAATGACATGGCCACCGAAAAGTTGGTCTGCCCGGTACATCTGTGCAAACTGTTCCGGGGTTAAGGCGCTTTCAAAATTGGTGACAAGACTTTCCTGGGTTTGGTCGGACAGGGTGCTTCCCACAATCTGGACGACTTTGCCGTTTCGAAGATCAATGCAGGGTCGAAATTTCATATTACTCATCCTAAAAAATTTTTATATGAACGT
>NZ_JBFXHE010000369.1:0-4521 GCF_050177295.1 Desulfobacter sp. | reverse complement strand
CTGTTAACATCCGAGGCACGGGTGGATGCCAACCGGTTGCGCAGCGGGGTATTCAGCCCCGAAGACTGGCAGAATTTCACGGATGCTGCGGGCGTTCTCAATGAGATGCCCATTTTCATTGATGATACGCCTGCCATATCGATTATGGACCTTCGGGCCAAAGCCAGGAAACTGTTCCAGATAAATGGAGACATCGGCCTTGTGGTTATTGATTACCTGCAGTTAATGAGATCATCCATCCGCTCTGATCGAAGGGACCTTGAGATTGCCGATATTTCAAGGGCTTTAAAAAGCCTTGCCAAGGAACTCAGGGTTCCGGTTCTGGCATTATCCCAGCTTAACCGTGCCCTTGAACAGCGCTCGGACAAACGGCCCATGATGTCTGATTTACGAGAATCCGGTGCCATTGAACAGGATGCCGATATTATAGCCTTTATTTACCGGGACGAGGTCTACAATAAAGAGCCGGACAATCCCAAGAAAAATACAGCAGAGATCATTGTTGCCAAAAACCGGAACGGCAGCATTGGTACTGCACAGATGGTGTTTAACGGCCAGTATACCCGGTTTGAGGAACTGGCACCAGAAACATACCAGGGGTTTAAATGAAACGCATTGTCTACGGCACCCTTGACGGGCTGAGCAAAGCCCAGATAAACCGGATCGAAAATCTTTACACGATTAAATCACCGCCTGAATACATCCTTTCCCCCCAGGCCGCCATTGAAATTGTTGCCATCAGCCAGGATATCCGCCGCCAGATCGGCCTTCTTCTGGATCGCAACGGAAAAGTCATCTGTGTTATTGCAGGAGAACCCCAGCGTATTGTTATTCCGGTAACACCGGATTTTCGGCCCGGTCCGGGCCGTCTCAAGGGGCTGCGCTGCATTCATACGCATCTGTCCCACGAGGCATTGACACGGGATGATCTCACCGACCTTGCCCTTCTGCGCCTGGATTTTATCACTGCCATCTGCCTGAATGCCGACGGAACACCTGGCCCTGTGTACTCCGCGCATATTCTGCCTGATCCTGAAGCAGAACCTTACAGGATCCTGCCCGGTACATCCCTTGACTTTCTGGATACAGACTGCCAGGCTCAAATTCATGAACTTGAATCCGAACTTTCCCGGAACAACCGCCGGCACAGCCCGGAAACCGGCCGGGAAAATGCATTTTTGATCAATGCGGAAACACAAAGTATCAGTTCTGCCCATATTTCAATGGATGAACTTAAGGAGTTGTGCAAGACAAGCCAGATCAATGTGGTGGGCACGGCCATCCAGCAAAGAAAAAACATTGACCCCAAATTTGTGGTGGGCAAAGGCAAATTATCTGAACTGATTATCAAGGCCATCCAGAATTATGCCACATTGCTTGTCTTTGACCGGGAACTGAGTCCCTCCCAGATACGTTCCATCACCGACTTTGTGGAGATGAAGGTCATTGACCGGACCCAGCTGATACTGGATATTTTTGCCAAACAGGCTAAATCCAGTGAAGGTAAATACCAGGTGGAACTGGCCCAGCTTGAATATATGCTGCCCCGCCTGGTCACGAAAAATACGGCCATGTCCAGGCTGACAGGCGGAATTGGCGGCAGGGGCCCCGGGGAAACCAAGCTGGAGGTGAACCGGCGTCGGGCCCGGGAGCGTATCACCCGGCTGAAAAAAGAGATCGAAAAAATCCGCAAACAGCGTAAACAGCAGAAATCAAGGCGTAAAAGAAGGGAGCTGCCGGTCATCTCCATTGTGGGGTATACCAATGCAGGCAAGTCAACATTGCTCAATACCCTGACCCAGAGCAGCATTATCGCCGCAAACCGGCTGTTTGCCACCCTGGATCCCTCCTCTCGAAGGCTACGGTTTCCCCGGGATAAGGAAGTTATCATCACAGATACTGTGGGATTTATCCAGAACCTGCCCAAGGAGCTTTTAGAAGCCTTTCACGCCACCTTGGAGGAACTTGAGCAGGCAGATGTCATTCTTCATGTCATTGACATTTCAAACCCCAGGTACATGCAGCAGAAAGAGACTGTGGACCAGTTGCTGAAATCCTTGAACCTGAATAAAATTCCCACCCTGTATGTATTCAATAAAATGGACCTGGCTGATTTGAACAATTTTGATTCACCCTGGCTTTTAAACCAGGGCATTCTGGTTTCAGCACGTGAAAAGGCAAGTCTTGCTCCGCTGGTTGAAAAACTTGAAGCCATGGTGTAAGGCCCATGATTAATTTTTAGTAAAACATGGTTGAAAAAAAGCGGCGCATACTTTAAATTTAATATAAAAAACACTTGCCTTGGAATTTCATATGGAAATACAATTGGACCGGTTAATTGAAGAAGAAAAGATCAAAGAAGACTCAATGGACATACCGGAGTGCTTTGGAGAATTTGATAAAAACTGCCGGCTCTGTTTTGATTATTGCGCAATCTCCATAAAATGCTGCATTATGCAGACCCGACACCCCAAAATTGATATTCTGGAAAAACTTTTAATCTACAATGATTATGCCATAAAACCCAATTGATTCTTTATTTTCTTAGAAATCGTCATTTAAAAGCTGCCTGATTCAAGCTTGTTGGCCAGATACCTGATCTGCTCATAACGTTGACCTTTTTGTTTCATTTCCTTTTCAACCTCATTGACTGAATAGATGGCCGTAGCATGGTAACGTTTGAAACTGGCGCCAATTGTCTTTATGGGCTGGTCCGTATACTGTTTTGATAGAAAAATTGCCACCTGGCGGGGCTTGACAATGCGGTGTTTCCTGGATTTAGACACAAGCTCCTGTTCGGAAACATCAAACGCTTCACAGACCAGTTTTTTGATCAGATCAATGGTTATGCGTTTGCGCGTCCCAGTCATTTTTTCAAGCACACGCCTGGCAAGCTCAACGTCAATTTTCCGGTTCATCAGCCGGCCCCGGGTAACAACACTTATAAGCGCACTTTCAAGCTGGCGGACATCTTCACAGGCTTCCTGGGCAATATATTCGGTCACGGGTGTGGGCAAAAGACATTGTATGGCCTTGGATTTTTTATTTAAAATCTTAACCCGGGTTCCAAAATCAGGTGTCTTGATCTCCGTGACAATCCCCATATTCAGCCTGGATTTCAGGCTTTCATTTAATTTTGGGATCTCATCAGGCCGTTCGTTGCCTGAAAAAATAATTTTCTTATCCGCATCAATCAGATAGTCCAGAGTCATGGCAAGCTCATTCTGGGTGGCGGTCTTGCCGGTCAGAAAATGGACATCTTCCAGGATCAGCACATCACATTTAAGACGGTATTTTTCCTTGAACTGGTCAATACTGTTATTTCTCAAGGAATAGATCATTTCATTGGTAAAATCTTCGGCCGTGACATAAAGAACCCGCTGGGTCAGGTTGTGCGCCAGCATATGGTGGCCCACGGCCTGGGACAGATGGCTTTTACCCAGACCTGTTTTACCCAGAAGAAAAAGTACGCCGGTCCCGTTCAGATTACCCTGAGCCAGACATAAAGAAGCATTATATGCAAAGCTGGAATTGTCCCCCACAACAAAATCGTCAAAAGTAAAATTCTTTTTAAGCATGCGCCCGCAATTAAACGCCGGTGTCATGCCGGGCAAGTGTGGATGAAATTCTGACGGAATATTGACCGCTTCCGGGATGGCAGGCATCCCCCCGGTTGTTTTTTGTGCCTGCCTGGAACCTGAATTTATTTTTTTGTTGTTTACCTTGAATTCAATGCGGATTTTTTGGCCCAACCGCAAAAAACCTTCTTCAAAATAGCCCAGATAGTTTTCTTTAAGCCGTTTGATATAGAAGTCATTGGGCGCTGACAGGACAATACTTTCGGCATCATGGGCAGATAATGCCACAGGTTCAATCCACATTCGGTAACAATGGTCTGGAACTGATTCTTTAATATGCAATTTAACTTCTTTTAAAAACGACTCCATGGAACAATCCACAGCCTTCCAAACAATACAAAGCAACGCGGCTAAGAGGTTTGACATTAATAATAATGGTTAACGGTGACCATAGTGATTTTAATATTTTGACCTTATTTTTATGTGAATATAATTTATTGGTCAACTGGAATAAAGACAGTCAGGTCAGGGTTGGAATAATGCATGGTATATTTTTTTAACAACCTGTTTTAATAAGATATTTTCCGTGAAACAAAGGGAATGCTTACTGATTACAATGGGTTCGACAAATCCCTATTTTCAAAAGGTATTTTTTAAAAAAATAAATATTCGTAAAGAATTTTTATTTTTTTGCTTCGATTTTCAACGATTTTCTTTGAATTTCTTCAAATTAAACAAAAATCTAATAAAAACGGTCAACCCCAAAATTCATAAGGGTTTCACAAATTCGTTCCTAAATTGTATTTACACCCTGTTGCGTCAATAGTATATTTTCTATATTTAACATATAAAAATGAAAGCAATATCTAATTATGAATACTCATTCAGACCTGCCTTTTCTTGGCATAACCATGGGAGATCCTGCAGGTATCGGCCCTGATAG
>NZ_JBFXHE010000368.1:0-4526 GCF_050177295.1 Desulfobacter sp. | reverse complement strand
TGTCTTTTATCCCGTCGGTGTTGGTCCAGTCAAAGGTGGATGAGGGAAGCGCCACATAAAAGGGCACATTGTTATCCCGGGCAGCCAGGGCCTTGAGATAGGTACCGATTTTGTTGGCCACATCACCTGCCCGGGTGGTGCGGTCCGTGCCCACAATAACCAGATCCACCATGCCGTGCTGCATGAGATGCCCCCCGGCATTATCCGTAATCACGGTATGTCTGATGCCATGCTTGCCAAGTTCCCAGGCGGTCAGGCGCGATCCCTGGTTCAAAGGCCGTGTCTCATCCACCCAGACATGAATATCAATGCCCGCATCAAAGGCGGTGTACATGGGTGCTGTGGCCGTGCCGTACTCGATACAGGCAAGCCACCCTGCATTGCAGTGGGTGAGGATGTTTACGGGCTGACCGTTTTTCTTTTCAGCAATCTCTTTGATGATGGACAGGCCGAATTCACCTATCTTTTGGCAGTTCACAGACTCTTCTTCCACAACGCCTAAGGCTTCCTGCAAGGCGGCTGCCACCCGGGCATCATATCCGGACGCGTTGAGGGCTTTTTCCATGACCCGGTCCACGCCCCAGGCCAGATTGGTGGCAGTGGGCCGGGCATCACGAAGGCATGCGCACTCACGCTTGAACCATGCATCATCTGCGCCCCGGTTGCCTTTCTGCACCAGAATGACATAAACACCCAGCGCCCCTGTGGCACCGATCAAGGGAGCCCCCCTGACATACATATCCCTGATGGCATGAATCACCAGATCATTGGTTGTCAGGTCTTGGACAATCAGTTCATGGGGCAGGCGCCTCTGGTCTATGACCTTGACGGTTTTTGACTCATTATCAAACCAGATGGGCCGCATCTGTTTTCCATCCACATTCATGGCGCATTTCCTTTGGGATTTTAAATCTTCAATTCTTATACCAGATCAAAAACTTTATTTGTACAATAAAACCCCAAACCGGGTCAGGAATCAAGGTGCAATGGCATTTTAACCAAATAGAAATATCAAAAATTTCATTCTGACAGGCTGCGAATAAACGGGCCAGTGGCATTCACCCCTTTTTGCTCCACCTCCCGGATGGTCTGGGATCCCACCACGGCAATGTCGGCTTTGCCCACAAGAAAATCAATGTCTGCCTTTTCTTTTACCCCGAACCCCACGGCCGTGGGCAGCCGGGTGGCCTTCCGGCACTTTGTCAGGTAACGGCCCATGTCTGAAGAGAACTGCGTCTCTTTTCCGGTTACCCCTTTTCTTGCCAGACAATAAATAAATCCTGTGGCATGGGCGTCGATCATCTTCATACGCTGGTCCGAGGTTTCCGGAGAAAAAATAAATACCGCAGACAGATCATGTTTTTTCATGGCAGACAGATAATCACCCGCCTCTTCCGGGGGAAGATCCGGGACAATGGCCCCCTTAACCCCGATTTCCGACATCCGGGCCGCAAAGGCATCCATGCCGTATTTATAAAGGATGTTGCCATAGGTCATGAACAGAAACGGAATGTCAAAGCAGTCTGACACGTTTTGGGCAAACTCAAAACATTTTTCCACGGTGGCCCCGCACTCAAGGGCGGCCTGGTTGGCTCTGAGGATCACCGGGCCGTCTGCCATGGGTTCCGAAAACGGGATCTGCAGCTCCATTAAGTTCACGCCTGCGTCCACCATCTGCCGGACTATTTCAAAGGAGGCGTCAAAAGAGGGATAGCCCATGACAATGTGGGTCATTAACAGGATCTCTTTTTTCTTTCGCTGTTCCCGGATATAGGTTTCCAGAAAGGCGGGGGCAGATGCCGAAGTTATTGTATCCGTCATTTTGATATATCTCCTTGATATTCTTTGGCTTTGGCACAGATAAATTCTTTCCATTTGGGATCGCCAATGGCATCAGCCACGGTGAAGATGTCTTTATCCCCCCGGCCGGACTGGTTAATGATGATGATATCATCTTTTGACATGTTCGCCACTTCCTTAAAGGCACCGGCAAAGGCGTGGGAAGACTCCAGGGCCGGGATAATACCTTCCATCTGCATGGTCAGCTTAAGGGCATCCACCACCTCAGTGTCCGTGGCATATTCAAACCGGGCTTTGCCCTGGTCCCGCATATTGGCAAGAATGGGGGAGACGCCGACATAGTCCAGACCTGCGGAGATAGAGTGGGTCTCTTTCATCTGGCCGTCACTGTTCTGCAGAAAATAGGTTTTATAGCCCTGGGCAATGCCGGGACTGGCATCATCGGAACAAAGCCGCGATGCGTGGCGGCCCGATGCAATTCCTTCGCCCCCGGCTTCCACCCCCACAAGCTCAACCGGATCATCCATGAAACCCTGGAAAATTCCCATGGCATTGGAGCCGCCGCCCACACAGGCAAATACCTTGGCTGGCAGCCGGCCTTCGGCTTTCATGATCTGGACACGGGCTTCCTTTCCGATGATGGACTGGAACCAGGAAACCATTTCAGGAAAAGGATGGGGCCCGCAGGCCGTGCCAAGCACATAATGGGTGGTGTCCATGTTGGTGACCCAGTCCCTGAACGCCTCGTTGATGGCATCCTTGAGAATCCGGGTGCCGTCGGTGACCGGCACCACGGTGGCGCCGAGCTGCTCCATCCAGAACACATTGGGCCGCTGGCGTAGCACATCCACCTCACCCATGTAGATGGTGCACTCAAGTCCGAACTTGGCCGCCATGGTGGCCGTGGCCACCCCGTGCTGCCCTGCCCCGGTTTCGGCGATCACCCGTTTTTTTCCCATCTTTTTCACTAAAAGCCCCTGCCCCATGACATTGTTGGCCTTATGGGCGCCTGTGTGGTTAAGATCTTCCCGTTTGATATAAATTTTTGCCCCGCCAAAGTGCCGGGTGAGGTTTTCGGCATAGGTCAAGGGCGTGGGCCGGCAGGAGTAAGTTGCCATCAGGGTTTCGTATTCTTCCCAGAACCCCTTGTCTTCTTTGGCCTGCCTGAACCGGGCATCCAGCTCGTCAAAGGTGGCCACAAGGATTTCCGGCAAAAAGGCCCCGCCAAAGGAGCCGTAATATCCGCGGTGTTTCATGTATCTGCCTCCGTAAAGGGGTTGGCAATTTGAGTAAGGTTCATAATTTATTTTTGATGTTTAATGGTCTGGGTAAAGGCAAACCGGTCTGTGCGGCAGAACAGTACCGAATAAACCGCCCCGGGTGCATTAGGGAAATTGAGCAGCCGCCGGACCACAAGAATCGGATCCAAAGGCGGCATGCCCAGAAGGGCCGCCCGCTGTTCATTCAAGGTTTCCACCTGGAACTGCTGGGTGCCGTCGGAAGGTGTGAGGTAAAACCGTTCAGACACCACCCGGGACAAGGATTTGTCCCCAAGATCCATATCGTCAATACCTGCAAACAGATCCGGGTCCAGAAAAATATCCTCCAGCAGGACAGGTTCATCCCGGGCCACGGTTAAGCGGGACATGGCAAAGGCGGATTTGCCGTGAAACGGGTTTGCCACATCGCCTGTCACGGTCTTTTTTTTCAAAGGCGCAATCACTCTTTTTTGCGTGGGAACCCCCCGGGTGGAAAATGCCTGGGAGGTTCCGGCAAGGGAGAACAGATCAATCTGCGGGGAAGGTTCCTTCACAAAGGTTCCGGCCCCCCGCTTTCTTTGGATCAGGCCCCTTTGCACCAGAAGCTCCATGGCCTGGCGCACGGTGGGACGGCCCACCCCATATGATTTTGCCAGTTCCGTTTCAGACGGAATCATATGCCCGGGCTGATAAACGCCCTCCCGGATACGGGACTGGAGCTGCTCACAAATCTGGTGATACAAGGGTATGGGAGACTCAGGATTCAGCATTGCCGGTCTTATTCTCAAGTTTTCAGCCCCCCGGAAATTGTATTTCACCCGTTATCCGGCGGCTGCTAAATTAATAATGCCTGAATCATAATTAAAAATCTGTCATATTGTCAAGACATTTACAACAAACTTCCTGGCACCATTGATTGCAAAGGATATTAAAATTAGTAAGGAAAGACCCCACCAGTCCCTGGCATATGATGTCCCTGAACTGTGGTACAGGAATGATCCACTTTTATAAAAAGGGATTCTATCTAATTTGAATGAGGGCCAGCCCCCATGCCCGTAGATTTAACGCATTGAGGACCAAATCATGAGTCGCTAAAGGAAAGACAAAGGCAGCGCCAAGTCTTCGCAATGGCGCTGCCCCATGCTTTAGTCACCAATTACGGCGCTCGGGTTGCTTCCCAGCATTGCCCTATCCTTCGAACTGGTGGGCCTATGCTATCGCAGAGACAAATAATTTCAACCCAAAGGAGATTGCTTTGATTTTTTATCTGAAAGGGTTCTTAAGGCTTACGAAAACAGTATCAAGAAAAGCCCTGATGATAAAAATAAAAAAGCCCTGACCAAGAATATCTTGATCAGGGCTTTTAAAGAAGAACCGGCAGCGTTCTACTCTCCCACACAGTCTCCCATGCAGTACCATCGACGCTAAAGAGCTTAACTTCCGTGTTCGAGATGGGTACGGGTGTGG
>NZ_JBFXHE010000367.1:0-4542 GCF_050177295.1 Desulfobacter sp. | reverse complement strand
TTTAAAGACAATACCTTTGGCACCTATACCCACATCCATACCCTTGGTACCACCAGCTGGGCACCCTCTTTGATTGCTAAGGCCAGGCGCTTCAAAGCTTCACGTCAATAACCCATGATCCATATAACCCACATGGGCCGCAAGCCCACAACAAACAATGAAACTAAAGACTCCAACAATTCAGGGCTAAAATGGGCGCCGCAGGCGCTTCGCCCTCTTGTATCTTGTATCTTGTATCTTGTCTCTAGTTTCATATAAAATTACACAGGCCTATGAAATTAAACCGCATTCAAATTATGATTTTCAAAAAGCTCAGCAAAGAAAAAGGTCTTGATGCTGACGGTTATATACAACAGTATTCTATGGAATTCATCTGTATGCAACGCGACAGCCTCCAGGACCTTAGCGAAGAAGAAGGAGATATTTGGATTCATAGGGCATATCTTTTATCCCTGTAATCATAGGGATGGGCTATGGTGCTAATCCCTCAATAGTTACACCATAGAAAAATTATACAGTGAAACTTTTAGTCCAAAAATTTTTTATACTTTTCTTGCTGTTGATGGGGGGTGTTTTTTTCTTCTGCGGCACCTGTACCGCGGGGGATGGGGAAAAAATAAGCCCTTTTCGCATGGGTTTCTCAAAATTTCTTTTTACGAATGTTAACGAAAACGATGCTAAGGCCTCCATCAGGGCATGGGCAAAAGTAGTGGCCGACGAATATGATATAGATGCTGATCCATCGGCACAGATATTTTCCAATCTCCAGGACATACGCCGTGCATTGATCAACAGCCAAATAGATTCCATAGGACTCCAGTTTGAAGAATACCTTTACATATCAGACCATTTTGAAACCGAGCATTGGTTTCTGACGCGAACGTCTGGTAATCTTTATGAAGAGTATGTGCTCTTGGCACCTGTAGATGGAAAAATTAAACAGTGTGAGGACTTGATAGGAAATAATCTTATTTTTTACAACTCACCTCGAACCGCCTTGGCCGAATACTGGCTCAAGTCCATAATAAAGGGGATAAATACCGGCTACAATGGCCTGGAACCCAACGTGAACATCACGAAAACAGAAAAAATATCAAAGGCTGTCCTCCCTGTGTTTTTTGACAAGGCAGATGCCTGTATCGTCACAAACTCCGGACTCAGCACCATGATAGAGCTGAATCCTCAAATTGGCAGAAAATTGCGTATTATTATGAAGTCCCCCCCTTTGATTCCAGTCATATTGTGCTTCCGAAAAAATTTCGATTCTCCTCAAAAAGAAAAAATTCTGACAGCATTTCGAGAACTTCACACGAACGTTTCAGGCCAACAAGTGCTGACCATTTTCCAGTCGGAAGCCCTTGTGGAAGTTGAAAAAAAAGAACTCTCAACCACAAGAAATTTTGTATTGGAAGCACAAAAAATACCATAAGATGAGAAAATGTTGACCACAGGGGAGAAAACCGGAATTGTTGCGTTTGTCTTGGCAAGCGCCTTGTTTGTTTTGTGGGGACCGGTGTGGAGCCTTTTTCCACTGGCGGGATTTATTCTGGCGTGTCTGGCCGCTCCTTTTTTGACGGCATTTGGTTTTTTTTTGCCTGTTATCTGTCGGGGTCCGCGCAGCATTCGTTGTGTCTCTCTTACCTTTGACGACGGGCCTGACAGAACGACAACCCCTTTGGTTTTGACTCTCCTTGAAACTTACCAGGTGCCGGCCACGTTTTTTGTCACAGGAAAAAATGCCCGCAGGAATCCGGATCTCATTGCCCGAATTCTGGATCAGGGCCACACCATCGGCAACCATACCTATTCCCACGATCCTTTGATCATGCTCAAATCAGCTCAGCGCCTCAAAGAGGAGATCATTAAAACCCAGACGGTTCTTGCGGCCAATGGCATCCGGCCACTGGTTTTCCGGCCCCCGGCAGGTATCACCAACCCCAAATTGGGACCTGTTCTGGCAGAATTGGGATTAAGTGCTGTAAATTTTTCCTGCCGTGCCATGGATAAAGGCAACCGCAGGATATCCGGTATTGCGTCAAAAATTTTGCACCGGGTGAAACCCGGTGATATTATTTTGCTCCATGATTCAACGCCTTGGATTGAAAACCATGAGACACCGGATAACACATTGCTCGCTTCGTTTTTAACCGAACTTGAGCGTCTATTGAATGGACTTAAAACCAGAAAACTGTCGATCGTTCCGTTATCGGAGCTGATCGGGCAGGCGGTCATGGAGCAGTCCCTGCCTGAACGGCAGGGCCTCCGGTAATTTAGATTAATTTGTCTTAAATCTCTTTACCGTTCAGGTAAATTTTAGGGATAATGGGGCTGTTTTTTTGCCCGATATTTTCATGGGTCTTTGCTTTTTTATCTTTCGAGTTCTCGTTTTTCTTACACATACCATCAATCCGCCTCAGGTCAAGCACTTACTATCCCTGGGGAAAAGTTTGCAGTTTTATATGTGTTGCAAAGCTGATAATATAAATCTTAACTCGTCTTATGAAAATCAATCAAAGGAGGTCGCTTATGAATTATAAAGAATTGACCCCCCAATCTATGTGTATCCATGCCGGAGCGTCGGTAAACGAGTCAAGGGCTGTTGTTCAGCCGATTTACCAGACGTCGGCCTTCCGGTTTGATTCCACCGGCCACGGGGCAGCCCTTTTTGCCGGGCGGCAGGAAGGCTACATTTATACACGAATGGGCAATCCCACCATTCGCGGCATGGAAGACGCCGTAGCCGCACTGGAAAAGGGGAAGTTCGCACTGGGATGTGCCAGCGGAATGGCCGCAGTCAATACTGTTTTTGCCGCAGAATTGTCCGCCGGCGACCATGTGGTCTGCTCACAGGTGGTCTACGGGCCGACACTGACGTTACTGAATACCGTGTATAAACGGTTCGGCATTACCATCGATTTCGTTAATACCTCGGACACTGATCAAGTGATTGGGGCCTTAAAACCGAAAACGCGCCTGGTGTATATCGAGACCCCGGGCAATCCCACCATTGAGCTGTCTGATATCAAAAAAATTGCCGCCGCAGCCCATGAAAAAGGGGCCGTTCTTGCCGTGGATAACACGTTTCTAAGTCCCTGGTTCCAAAATCCATTGACGCTCGGGGCCGATATCGTGCTTCACAGCCTGACAAAATTTATTAACGGCCATGCCGATGTTATCGGCGGTATTGTAGTGGTTAAGGATGATGATACCTACAGTCGCTATCGAAGCGTATTGAACCAGACCGGCGGGGTTATTGATCCTTTCAATGCATTTCTGGTGTACAGGGGTATCAAAACCCTGGGAATCCGAATGGAAAAGCATGCGGAAAACGGCATGGCAATTGCCCGGTTCCTGGAAGCTCATCCCCAAATTGCCTGGGTTCGCTATCCGGGGCTGAAAAGTCATCCCCAGTATGATCTTGGCCAAACGCAGCACAGTGGTCCGGGCGGGGTGATGGCATTTGAGCTTAAGGGCGGGTTTGAGGCCGGAGAGACGCTGCTTAATTCAGTAAAGCTGTGCACCCTGGCGGTTTCCCTGGGCGGTGTTGAAACCCTGATTCAGCATCCGGCGTCCATGACCCATGCTTCCCTGGAAAAAGAGCAGCGTCTGGCCGCCCGAGTGACCGACGGCCTGATCCGTCTCTCTGTGGGGATTGAATTTCATGGCGATCTTATCGCCGATCTGACCCAGGCCCTGGACCGAGTTTCCGGATATATAGGTGCAGTGCCAAAAGGAAAAAATATACTATGATTTTAAGTTCCTTGAAGCTAAAAATGAAATTGATGATCTATGGTATTTTACTTAGTGTTATCCCTATTGTCTTAATTTCTCTGATTTCTTTTTTTCAGGATAGCCAAACTGAAAAAATTGTGAAGGCCGAAACCTCAGATTTGACTATTGCAAACTTCGAGCATCTGGTTAAAGGTGTATATTCGACCTGCAAGACCAGTCAGGAGCAGGTTCAAAAAGCAGTCGACAGCTCTTTAAACCTTGCTCGGGATATCATGAAACAACAGGGCTCTGTAGAATTGTCCAATGAGAGCATTGAATGGCAGGCTGTCAATCAATATACGAAAGAGAAACAAACGCTTTCGCTTCCCAAAATGATTGTCGGTGGGGAATGGATCGGAAAAACAGACGATATGTCGCAAAAATCGTTAATTGTTGATAAAGTCAAATCGTTGGTCGGGGGGACCTGTACTATATTTCAACGTTTGAACGAATCGGGAAGCATGTTGCGGGTTGCTACAAACGTATTAAAGGAAGATGGAAAAAGAGCTGTAGGAAGCTATATCCCCGCAATCAATCCTGACGGAAAACAAAATCCGGTCATCAAAGAGGTACTGAATGGAACAACATTCAGGGGCCGGGCGTTTGTCGTTGACAGATGGTACATCACGGCTTACGAACCAATCTATGATACCAATAATTACGTTGTTGGCGTTCTATATGTGGGAGTCCCCCAGGAAAGCGTCACCAGCCTGAGAAAAGCGATCATGGACACAAAAATCGGGAAAACCGGATATGTTTATGTCCTTGATT
>NZ_JBFXHE010000366.1:0-4545 GCF_050177295.1 Desulfobacter sp. | reverse complement strand
ATGGCCCCACAATAAGCATGGTTAAAAATTCTGCACAGATATAGTTGAGCATCAGGGTGGTGATGACCTCGTTGATGGCATATTTAATTTTCAGTATGGCCGGTATAATGCCCCATAATGCACCGCCAATGAAGCCGGCTGTAAATATCAACGGAACGATAAGAGCAGAGGGCAGGGCGTTTCCCAGATGCTGGGCCGTCCATGTGGCAAAAATGGCGCCCATGAGCAGCTGGCCCTCGGCACCGATATTCCAGAACTTGGCCCTGAAGGCAAGGGTCAGGCCGGCCCCGATGAGAATTAAGGGAATGGCCTTGGTAATGGTTTCCTTGATGCCGTAAACAGAGCCAAATGATTCAATAAAGATTTGGGACACCGCATACAAGGGGTTGACGCCTGCGGTAAGGAAAATAAGGCCGATGGCCAGGACGCCGGCCCCAAGGGCGCCGATATTGGTTATAAAGGACCTTAAAGGGGTGATATTGTAGCGGTTGCTTGTAGTAATCCGTATCATGGGTAATATATCTTTTAAAAGTGTTGAGTCTTGAGTCTTGAGTAGTGAGATTTAAAAACAAGCTGTTTTTCTCACTACTCACTACTCAAGACTCACTACTCAATGCGTTTTGATCCGGCCATCATCAATCCGATATCGTTGATGCGCTCATCGTCCGTCTCCAGAATCCCCATGAACTCACCTGCGAAAATCACGGCCACCCGGTCGCACAGTTCGAAAATTTCATCCAGGTCCTCTGAAAACAGCAGCACGGAACTACCCTGGCGGCACAGTTTCAGCAGGTGCTTACGCAGGAACTGGGTGGCGCCCACATCAAGCCCGTAGGTGGGGTGGGAGGCCACCAGCAACTGGGGTTGTTCACTTATTTCCCGGCCTAAAATCAGTTTCTGGATATTGCCGCCGGAAAGGTTTCTAATCTGGTTGTCAATGGAGTGGGTGTCCACCCGGAATTCGTTGATAATGCACTCTGTGTGACGTTTGACACTTTCGTATTTAAGAAAATACCGCTTGGAGAATTTTTTACGATGGTGCTGTTTGAGGATGGCATTGTCATACAAAAAAAGACCCGGGGCAATGCCGAATCGGATGCGTTCCTCGGGGACGTGGGAGACCCCATTGTCATAAATTTGTCTGGGTGACAGGTTGGTAATATCCCGGTTGTTGATCAACACCTTGCCGGAGTCGATGGCCCGGATGCCGGTAATGGCTTCGGCCAATTCGCGCTGCCCGTTGCCGGCTACACCTGCCACACCGAAAATTTCATTTTTGTACAGATCAAAGGATACGTTTTTGACTGCGACAAGGCCTTTGTCCCCAGTGACATGAATATTCCGGACACTGAGCACCCGGTCTCCCCTGGGCAGTTTCTGCCTGTCCATCGTCAGGGCCACGTCTTTGCCAACCATCATCCGGGCCAGTCCCATTTTATCCGTGTCCTTGGTTCGGGCGTCGCCCACAATCCGCCCTTTGCGCAGTACGGTCACACGGTCACAGATCTCCATGATTTCATCAAGTTTGTGGGAGATGAAAATCACACTGTGACCGGCGGCCTTCATCCGGCGAAGAATTTCAATGAGCTCCTTGATCTGCTGGGGCGTCAGAACGGATGTGGGTTCGTCCAGGATGAGAAGGTCTGCACCGTTTAAAAGGGTTTTTATGATTTCAACCCGCTGCTGCTCTCCGGCGGAAAGCTGCCATACCTTTTGATCAAGGTCAATTTGGAAATCAAACTGGCTTGAAAACGCTTTTATTTTTTGCCGCAACACTTTCCGGGGGAAAAAAAACGGGGTGTCCTTATATCCCAAAGCGATATTTTCAATTACGGAATGGTTCTGGATCAGCATGAAGTGCTGGTGAATCATGCCGATGCCAAGATTGATGGATTCCACCGGATTGGAGATACGAACGGGCTTGCCGTTGATCAGGATAGTTCCCGAATCCGGCTGGTAAATGCCGTAAAGGATATTCATCAGCGTTGTCTTGCCGGCACCGTTCTCCCCGAGCAGGCCTAATATCTCTCCGGAACTGACTTCAAGATTGATATCCTTGTTGGCATGAACCCCCTGGAATGATTTGCAAATATCCTTCATTTCAAGGCGTTGTATCTTAATCATAAAACTATTTGTTGGGGATTTCGCCTTTCACATTGTCCACAAAATACATCATGGAAAGCAGATCATCTTTGGAGGCACGTTCCCCCTCCTTGATTTTTATCTCTCCCTTGTTGTCGGAAACCGGACCCATGAACGGATCAAATACCTCAACGCCCTGCTTCATCTGCTCATAGCGTTTCATGACCAGGTCATAGGCGCTGATTTCACCAAATTGTTCAGTTTTAATCATGGCATGTTTCAGGGGTTCAACAAATTTGGTGTTGACGGCTTCATCAGGACTCCCGCCCAGAATAGCGGCCTTTTCTTTGGCCAGCCACCAGACGTCCTGACTGGGATCCCAGGTGCCTTCATGTATATCTTTCAGGATTTTGGCATACATTCCGCCCCAGTCCATGCGTTGGCCTGAAACCACAGAATCTTTGCCATACACCTGCATGGGGGAATAATGGGAAAATGTGTAGATCTGTTTGCCTTTTTCACAATGAGCCTGGCCTACTTCAACGACCGCAGGGGTGTCCTCGGTGAATGCCAGGGCATCACAACCTTCAGCAATCAGTGCTTCTGCTGCTTCTTTGGCCTTGTCCGGCCCGTACCAGGCATAGATCCATTTCACGTCCACGGTGGCATCGGGGTTGACGGCCTTGGCACCAAGGGCATAGGCGTTGATGTGGCGGATCAGTTCCGGAATGGGGTAGGCGGCAACATAACCAAGTTTATTGGATTTGGTCAATATTCCTGCCATCATACCGTTGAGGTAGTATATTTGATACAGATCGCCAAAATAGGTGCCCAGGTTGGCGCCACGTTTGAACCCTGCGCAATGCATAAATTTTGTATCCGGATATTTTTCAGCGGCTTTGACGGTGTTATCCATGTATCCGAAACTGGTGGTGAAGATCACATCGCATTTCTGCTGCTGGACAAGACGATCCATGATTCTCAGGGAATCCGCTTCAGTCACCGATTCAACAATAACGGTTTCCAGCCAAGGATAGAGAGATTCAACATACCTTTTGCCTAAGTCATGGGCATGGGACCATCCGTAATCGCCCACCGGTCCCACATAGATAAAACCGGCTTTCAGCTTCTTTTCCTCAGCCGGTGCCTCCTGGGAGTCTGCGGTTTTTTCAGATGCTTTTGCCTCAACTTCTGTGGTTTTCTCAGGTGCTTGTTTCGGTTTGTCCTGCTCTCCGCAGCCGACAATGAGCATCGCGAAAAGAAAACTGACAATCAGCACTCTCATCTTGGTTTTCATCGTTATCTCCAAAGGTTATAATATGGGTATCAAGAAATTTTTAGGATCATACGATAATTGCTGGTTTGTCGTCAACTATTTAAACACAGGCTCCTAACACCAAAAAAAATCCCCCCCTTGCAGGTTGGTATTCCTGCAAGGGGGGGATCTATCGAAAAAAAGAACCTTCTATTTTGCAGCGGCCCGGGGGCTCGCCAGTCGTTTCATCTGGCCTGATTTTTAGCAATCCATTCTTTTGTCGAGTTCATGGGTCGGGACCACTCTAAATCGCCCATTGGGCCTGAATAGATAAAACCGGCTTTCTATTCTTTTTTTGCAGCGGGAGCTTCCTGTACCTCTGCAGGCGTTTCAGCAGCTGGAGTTTTATCTTCCTCAATAGTTTGGGTTTTAATTTCTTCAGCGGCTTGGGTTTCAACTTCCTTAACTGCTTGGGTTTCAGGTTGAGCAGTCTGGGTTTCAACTTTTTCAGCAGCCTGGGTTTCAACCTGAGGTGCTTTGGCGGTTTCTTTCGGCTTGTCCTGCTGTCCGCAACCGGCAAAGATCATTGCGAAAAGAAAAACACAACTAACAATCACTACACTCATCTTAATTTTCATCGTTATCTCCTTTGTTTATAGTTGGGAACTAGTACAACTTTAGAAGTATACGATAATTACAGCCCCACCGTCAACTATTTACTCAGAATATTAACACCAAAAATAAGACCCCCCCCTGCAGGGGGGGGGGGGGCTTATATCTTGAAAAAAAGGAACAGTCTATTTTGCAGCGGCCCTGGCCTGGGCCAGCCAGTCATCCCATTTTTTCTGATTTTCAGCAATCCACTCCGTGACATGCTTCTGGATCTCTTTTGCTGATTTTTCACCCGCGTTCATGCGGGTGTTCTGCGCATTAATATCTGCAAGGGGCAGAGTGAAGAGTTCAAAAATTTTTTTGGCCGCAGGATTGTCCGCTAAAAATTTTTTGTTGGCTACCATACGGATATCCGAAACAACAAATCCCAGTTTCACCGGATCCATAACTGCGCCGTCGATGCCGGACTGGGTCATCATGTCCACGGCCATGGCCTGGGCTTCAGTGGGTAGAATTTTAGGCACGTTGATCCACATCACGTCTTTCCCGGGTTTGAGTTTATATACGGTCCAGTTCGGGGTCCAGGTGTAAAAGAA
>NZ_JBFXHE010000365.1:0-4550 GCF_050177295.1 Desulfobacter sp. | reverse complement strand
TTAAAGATTTTTCCGGAATCATGGACATTAATGACTTTAGGCTTGAAGGCCCCATGTTCTCCCCAAACCTGTGGCAGGTCCACATGACAGGCCAGATCAATAAAGGGGCTGTTATATTTTCAGACAAAACCCAAGGGCTGTCCGACCTATTCTGCACATTCAACGCAACCCCTTCAACGATAACCGTGTCCGAAATTGCCTGTACCATTAAAGACCTCTCCTGGCTTGAAAATAACATTTCACCCGAATATACCCAAAGTATTATCCTCCCCCTGACACTGACCCAGGCACAATTTGTGAGGCAAGCAAATGCCTGTTTGTTTCAGGGAAAGTTACGCATGATCTCGGGTGCAACGGTATCCTTCATGGCAGACGGTCCTGCCGTGGACAAAATGACCCTGTCAAAGCTGCAGATAGAGGATGGGAAGCGAACCCATGCCGATCTAACCTTTTACAACCAGCCGGACATGCCCAGGATTGTTTTTTACGGGCAACTGGATAAACCAACCCTGGAAAACATGCTTCACCCTGATTCGTATCTTTACCGGAAACTTCAGGAGGCAACCGGTGACAATGCATTGACGGTTTCAACGGATAAAACAGGCGACATCACCATAACTGCAGACACGCTTGATCTTGATTCCTTTTTGCCCCTGCAGAAAACATCTGCATCCGCCCGCCCCCTGGTAAAACAAAACCGGATTTTTATCAACGTCAACACATTGAACTATGACCAGCGTGTATACCAGGGAGTTCGGGCAAAGGTGACAATTCATCAATTGTCCACGCATATCGATATTACCCATGCCCTTCTTTGCGGCCTTGATCTTTCAAGCAAAATAACCATCAATCCTGCCGGTGACAGGCCCGGGGTGTTGACTCACACGTTTTTCAATACGAAACAGGCAAAGGAGGTGTCGCTTTCAATCGGATGCCTGACAGGCACTCAAAGTGTTATTAAAGGAAGTTATACACTTGAAGGAGAACTTGCCGGCTCCGCACAGACCTTTGACATGGTGAAATCCAAACAGAACGGGCATCTTAATTTTAAGGCCCAGTCCGGCCGTATATTCAAAGCCACGGTGCTTTCCAGGCTCTTATCACTTGTCAATATTATAGGAGAAACGGACCTGCAGCAACAGGGGTTCGGATTTAAGACATTTACTGCCGATGCAGACGTAAAAGAAAGTGTGGTGCATATAAAAAATGCCGTCATTGATGCAGACAATATGGGCATCATTGCCGAAGGATGGGCAGATCCGCTAAATGATGCCCTGGATATCACCTTTTTGGTGGCCCCGTTTAAAACCATCGATACCATCATTAAATACATTCCGGTTGTAAATGCGATTCTTAACGGCCGACTTGTCTCTTTCCCGGCCAGAGCCTATGGTAAGATATCAGATCCCACTGTGGTTCTCCTTCATCCTTCCGCAGTGGGAAAAGGCTTGCTCAACCTGTTGGAGGATCTGGTCAAAAGCCCTGGTCGCATAGTTGAAGGAGCGAAAGGAAATGAAAAATAGCCCTGAGAGAATATAGAAAATGACTGTTGAAAAAGCATACCAAAAGGCCTTGGGGTATCTGTCAAAAAGCCCTAAAACAATCCGGCAGATGAAAAATTATCTGACTGATAAAGGATATGACGGCAATATTATTGATCAGGTTATTGTGCAGTTGTCAAACTTTAATTACCTTGACGACAGAGCATTTGCACGCGGGTTTATCGAAAGCCGAATCCGTTACAAACCCAAATCCGTATTTGCCCTTGGATTTGAGCTGCGCAAAAAAGGCATCGATCCGGCACTTGCTGAAGAACTCCTATCTGTATACAAAGACGAGGAATTGGCATTAAAAGCCGTTGAAACTAAAAAGCAGGCCTGGAACAGTCTGGATGAATCGGAATGCAGAAAAAAAATAATGAACTATTTGCGTTATAGAGGGTTTGATTACAGTGTGTGTCAGACTGTATGTCGGATATTTCAAACAGAGCCCTGAAGAAATACAAAGCCCACGGTCACAGAATTTTTTTTCTCAATTTAACACTTTATTTACACAATTGTTGCCAAATAAATTTCATAATAGCGGAAAAACTTTAAATTGACCCCAATAAAAAACAAGATGGGAATTTTTTTATTTATTCGCAATGTTCGTCGTTTAGGACTTAGTCCATTGAATAAAACCATAAAAAAAAATTGAGGGTATAAATATTGCTTATATAGCTTAATGCAAAAAAGAAGATTTTTAACACAGAAAGTTAAGGATTTACTTATGGTTGGCAGAAAAAGAACCATTGAGCGTAGAAAACACAAACGGTATAAAGCGGTGGAAGGTGCCTATGCAGCCATCAGTCCCAATTCCAACAAGATTGGTCAAATCATCGACATCAGTATGGGCGGACTGTGTTTCAAATATATCAACACAGAAAACAAATCAGAAGAACCTGTGAATAGAAATGAAGAGTCTATTTTCCTAAGCAGCATGGGATATTATGTTGGCGATCTTCCCTTTCAGACGGTTGCCGACTATGAAATAACGAATACGCCGTCATTCAGTTCAATGAAAGTCAGAAAGCGCCACATCAAATTTACCGATCTTACATTCAAACAGCTGTTTGATCTGGACTATTATCTAAAAAACAATGTATCGGAACCATTAAAATCGCTTTCGAATCAAAATAAATCTTGAATCGCCATTTATCGGCATAAAGTACCAGATTAATATCTATAGATCCTACATTTCGCTTGTCTCTGTAAGTATCCTAATTTATGAGAAATAAAATTGTGTATTTTCACTCAACTTTAACTCCGCTATTAATAAATTCAGATAGTTATGAATTAAAGAGCGAAATGTAGGGTAGATCTCTATTTCAATATTAATTAATTGATAATATCTGTATTTATCCGTATTTCAGCTTTCTCTTTCCGGGCCGCCAGCCATTGAGAATAATACGCCTGCTGTTTTCGGGTTTCAAGTTGCAGCTTAACCGTATCAAGATTATCGGCAATGGCAGTTGCCTCAGGCACCTGTTTTTCCTTAAGGCCGATAATATAGAATTTGCCTGACACTTCAACAACTTGTTTATAAACAGGATTTTTTTCATCAAGAGTAAAAGCGGCTTGTGCAAGGGCCACAGATCCGGCAATACCGGGAATATCTTCAGTGCGTGTGAACATCTTACTGGCTTGGACCTTAAAATGGTTATCAGCGGCAATTTTTTCAAGACTTACGGCATCGGCATCCTTGCCTGCTTTTTGAAGCATTGACTCAGCGGCTTTCTTAGCTGCCTGTTTTTTCAGATCGGCAGTTAATGTAACGGCAATTTCATTTTTTACATCTTCATAGGCAAGCAACTCCGGGTCTATCTTTTCAAGCACATGCATCAGGTAATAATTGTTTCCGATTTTCTTGATTTCACTGATCTCATTATCAGCCAGGGAAAAGGCTGCGGCGGCAAACTGACCGGGATCCGAAATACCCATACCCTTAAGTTCCGTTCCCATGGCAGCAAAAGCAGGTGTGTTTACAGGCTGTTTACCTGCAAGCAGGACAACCTGTTCAAAGGAATCACCATCAAGCACGGCATCATAAGCATCCTCAGCCTTATTATATGCCAGATCCTGAAGCCGGCTTGCAGCCAGTTCCTTTTGAATCTCTACTTTGGCGGTCTCAAAAGGCGTCACGGCTTCAGGTGTTCTATCTGTCACATTAATAATATGCCAGCCGAAACCGGTTCTTACAGGCTGTGAGATATCGCCTGCTTTCATGGCAAACGCGGCATCAGAAAAGGGTTTTACCATACTGGTTCTGCCGAACCGGCCCAGGTAGCCACCACTGGCGGCAGACGGCCCCTGAGAATAGGCTTTGGCCAGTTCTGAAAAATCTACCCCCTTGACTGCTTTCTCATAAACGCTCAAAGCCTCTTCTTTGGCCTTGGCCACGGCCTGTTCATCGGCGTTTTCGTCAACCTTTATAAGGATATGACTGGCTTCAACCTGCTCCGGAGTGGTAAACCGTGTCGGGTTTTGATTATAAAAATCCCGGATAGAAATTTCATCAATCTTAACCTGAGCCTCAAAATCCCCCGGCGCAAACACCAGGAATGCAACTTTGCGTTTAGGCTCAGACATGTAAAGATCGTGATGATTGTCATACTGGGAACGAATCTGCGCTTCATCGGCAAAAACATCAGAAAATGTGCCCGGATCAATCATAATATAATCAATACTGGCTTTTGCATTGTTAAATGAATACCAGGCCTGGGCTTCCTGATCTCCCACGGTTATGCCATTGATCACCATGCGCTGGAGTTTGGCATTCCTGATTGTGTTGCGCTGACTCGCTTCAAAGGTTTCGGGAGTCATGGAATTTTGTCCAAGCACCCGCCTGTACAGATCTATATTAAAGACACCGTCTTTTTGGAATGCCTTAACTGACAGCAGATCCTGTTTAAGCTCTTGGTCAGACACAACAATTTTCAACTTTTGGGCCTCAATTTCCAGAACCTTTTGATCAATCAGACTGTTCACTGCATGCTGCTTAATATTCAGCGA
>NZ_JBFXHE010000364.1:0-4552 GCF_050177295.1 Desulfobacter sp. | reverse complement strand
CCACGCAGGGTAGAGAGTCGTAGTTCGATTGCGGCCTCGGTGACGGGTCCGGCAATGCCGTCGACTCCGATGCCGGCCACCGCCTGGAAAGCACGAATGGCCATGCGCGTCTTGGGGCCCATACGACCGTCCACAACGAGCCTGGGATCGGCCCCAAGGTCGTTGAGCGCCTCTTGCAGCCGCTTCACGTCGGGGTCTTCCAACCCGGCCAAATCCGGATCGACCGCTTGGCTGCCTTCATATAGAAGAGGAAAGATTTTGTTAAACAAACGCTTGCGGTCTGATAGGCCATTGAACCCGCCATTGATCCGGCGGGTGATCTGATTGATGTTATTGCGATCGGCTTCTGCGTTCAAATTGCCTTCGGTCCATTCCTGGAGCGCGGGCTTGAGTGCGTGCTCGGGATCGGTCACCAGCTCAGGGTGGTTTTCGAAATCGACGCCGACCGCTTGTCCTATCCGTTTGTGGCCGCCGCGCCCAGTGGTCTGCAGGACGCCGTTTCCACGGTAACGAAAGCCATCGCCGGGCCGGGTATTGCCCAGCTCCCGTGCCTTCCTGGGGTTGCCAAGGCCATAGACCCGCTCGGCAATCTGTTCTGGTTTGCACGCCAGAGACTCCGCCTCCGCTTGGGTCACTGCCGCACTGTGCCGGCCGACCCCGAAGATCTCGACCATCCGTTCAGCCGAATAGTTCATATTCTCTCTGAGTATCCTGAATCCACCGGTTTCGTGAAGGGCCTGTGCCAGAAAATGCGCCATGCGCAACGGCGTGGTGATGCCGTGCTGCTGGAACAACGCGTCACCGTTCCGGATAGCATCCAGGTAATTCTGTTTTGCGTCAGGGGCGAGCTTTTTAACTGCCTCAATAGCGGTCATAGCCATGGTAGTTCTCCTGTTATGGGGTTTATATCGCATGCGCTTTTTTCTTCTTTAAGAAAACCTTTTTCCCAATGGAAATCTTTAGCGAAAATGGCGAGTGAAGGCCACAGCAAAACAGCAGTTCCCGATATTAAAGAATTGGTTTTCAGGCCGAGCCCAAACACATTCGGTTTGATTCAACTGTGCTATATTGTGTTGTCCTTTGGTAATTTTTCCGGGAATACATCCGGAACCCGTACCAGCATGAGTTCACTTCGACAAAAAGGGCAGAACAGGCTTGCAACATTATTTTCATCCATGATGGATTCTGATTTGAATGTCACTTCAAAGGGATTTGCCCCCGGGAACGAGCAATTATGATTAACGCAAATATAAGATAAATCCATAATATCCTCCTTTTCTTGACTTTTTTACATGTGCATCTTATACCTTAGCCGTATTTAATCCATGGTTCAAGAATAAAAAACATTCAAGGCTGTGTATATGAACAGTAAAAAAACGCCTCGGGTTGTTTTAATTGTCGGCAAATCCAACTCAGGGAAAACCACGTTGATGGAAAAGTTGATCAGAGAGCTCAGCGCACGCGGGTTTCGTGTGGGATCTGTGAAACATACCCATCATAATTTAAATTTTGACAAAAAGGGAAAGGACAGCTGGCGGCATAAAAATGCCGGTGCTGTTGCCTCTCTTATTGTGACGGATACAAAGGTGGCCCTGGTAAAAGAGGATACCCGTCCGGACGAAGAGAAATTTTTTCACTATCTGGGTGATACGGACCTTATTCTTGCTGAAGGATTCAAGACATTGTCTCTTCCCAAAATTGAGGTGTTCAGGAAAAATAGCCCCCATGAAGCACCTTTATGTCTTGAAGACCCTAATCTTGTTGCTTTTGTGACAGATACGGATATCCGGCCCGAAAAAAAAAACTGTTTTGGGTTAGAGGATATAAAATCAATTGCTGATTTGCTTGAACACCATTTTCTTGCTTCATTTTCCAGAAAGTCTCCCCATCAGGCGAGAGCGCTTAACGGATGAAACCCCATCAAATCCTTATTTTAGGGGTCTTTGTTTTGGGCATGACAATGTTTACGGCAAAAGCCTTCCCCAATTGTCTTCAATCCCTTGAAAACGGGCACATAGACTGGACAACCGGCCTTTTTACGGCCACAGGCCATGCATCTCCCGAAATCAATGCCGAAGGCAAGGCTGTGGCCATGCCTGGGTCTGCCAGAGCTTGTGCCACCCGGAACCTGATTGCCATTCTCAAGCAGATCAAAATTTCAGGGGATCTCACGGTTGGGGAATACGCATCAACCCATGATGCCATTCTTGCCGGGATTGAGAAGGTTGCCCAGGATGCCCGGGTTTGCGGTCAACTGTATACATCTGCCCTGGATGTGGAAGTTTGGGTGGAGGCCACATCCTATGGCCGATTTCTTCAACTGGTGCTTCCGGATCACATCCGGGAGATTCCCAAGATCAGCGAACTGAAGCAGGGGTTGGCTGAACCGGTTGACAAGACGCCTTCAGCCGCTGCCAAGCCATATACCGGACTGATTGTGGATGCAAGAATGTTAAATTTTGAGCCCTTACTTTATCCCACCATTGTCAGTGAACAGGGCAGGGAAATCTATTCCTCTGTTTTTATAAGTCGGGAATTTGCCGTTCAAAACGGGGTCTGCGCCTATCTGTGCGACATGGACCAGGCCCTTGCGTCTGCCAGAACCGGTTCAAATCCCCTGGTGGTCAAGGCATTAAGAAAAACCGGGGACAAAACCGGCGCCATTGTGATGAGCATGGCAGACGCCAAAACCCTGGACAGGGAGAGCGAGCGCCACATCTTTTTAAAGGAGTGCCGGGTGATTGTCGTGGTGAAACCGCCGGTGTAAAAAAGATCAGGGCGCTTCAATCAGGGCATTGTCAATCAGCCTTGATTTTCCCACCTGTACGGCCAGGGCCACAAGGGTTTCTGCCTGGACGGTTTCCACCGGCTCAAGGGTCCGGGGATTGCACAATTCAATGTAATCAATCCGGGTGTGCTCAAATGAGAGTATAAAGGCTTCCATCTCCCTGACAAGATCCGGAACAGACCGGATGCCCTTGGCAACCCTTTGTTTTAAAAGGTTGATGGCTTTGGAAAGGCAGACCGCGGAAGTACGCTGCTCCGGCGTAAGATAGGCATTTCTGGAGCTCATGGCCAACCCGTCTTCTTCCCTGATGATCTCCCCGCCGATGATCTGGATATTGAAATCCAGGTCCTTCACCATCTGTCTGATGATGGCAAGCTGCTGGAAGTCTTTTTTCCCGAAAACCGCCACATCAGGCATGACAATGTTGAACAGTTTGGTCACCACCGTGGCCACTCCCCCGAAATGGACAGGGCGGGACCGGCCGCACAGGTACTGGGGAAGATGGTCCAGAGAGACACGGGTCTGGTAGTTTGGCCCGTACATTTCGTTTTTATCCGGAAGGAAAACAGCTGTTACGCCTGCCTGCTGTGCCAGATCCAGGTCATTGCGAATATTGCTGGGATAGGCGTCCAGGTCTTCATTGGGGGCAAACTGGGTGGGATTGACAAAAATGCTCAGGACCAGCTCATCACTCAAAGGCTTGCCTATGTCAAGCAGCGAAACATGTCCTTTGTGAAGGTATCCCATGGTGGGTACAAAACTGATGGTCTTTCCCTCTCTTTTTTTTGCAGCAGACCAGGCCTGCATATCCGCTTTTGTTTTTAAAATATCCATCATCTGTTAAGTTCCTTTTTTATGGCAATCCTCATATCCAATATGGTATAGGGTTTTTTAACAAAGGCTCCTGCTCCTATAGACAGGGCTTTTAATACATCTTCTGATTCCGAATGTCCACTTGCAAGAATGGCTTTCCGGGACGGTCGGATTTTTTTGATCCGTTTGTAGGTCTCAAGTCCGGAAATGGAGAGGGGCCATGACCATGTCTAAAATCAGTAGATTCACAGGGATCTGCATGATGAAACCAAGGATGGATTAAATCTGGCCGTCGGGGAAGCATACCGGCGATATACGAGAATGATCAATTTCAGGGAAGGCTGGCGCGGTCATTTATGGCAGGGGCGTTTTGCATCATTTATCATGGAAGAAAATTACTTGCCGGCATGCACGCGGTATATCGAGTATAACCCGGTCCGTGCCGGTCTTGTAAAACGTCCTGAGGATTGGAAATGGAGTAGCGCCGGGGCGCATATGAATGAAAAGGATGACGTTCTTGTCAAAACAAGACCCTTGCTTGAGATTGTCAAAACCTCCTGGGATGATTTTTTATCTTCGGATATTAAGGAATCTGAAATCGAATTGTTCAGAAAGCATGAACGTAACGGCCGACCGTTGGGAAAAACGACTTTTGTAAAGCAATTGGAGACTATTTTAGACAGACGGCTCAGGCCAAAGAAGCCAGGTCGAAGGAAAATAGGTAAGGTGTCACCGGATTAGTGGGGGTCACAGCGCCGGTCAGCACCGCGCTCTGTCTCAAAACTACCACCTTGACAAAGCGTACGGCATGCCGTATAATTATATTGGTTTAAGATACAAGGAGGTATATATGAGAATATTATCGGTAACAGAAGCCCGTTCAAATCTCTACAGGCTTATTGATCAGACATCATCATCCCATGAGCCAATTATCATCACAGGAAAGAGAGG
>NZ_JBFXHE010000363.1:0-4583 GCF_050177295.1 Desulfobacter sp. | reverse complement strand
TCGCGGATTCAACAGCCGTGGAGCCGCTGCTTGTAAACTGGAAATGGTTGAGATCACCCGGTGTCAGCTGACTCAGTTTGTGTGCAAGCTCGATGGACGGCGGGCTTGCCATGGCCCCGAAGGGGGTATAATAAACCAGGCGAATACACTGGTCAGCAATGGCATCTGCCATCTCCTTATTTCCATACCCCAGATTCACACACCACATACCTGAGATCGAATCAATATATTTGTTGCCTTCATTGTCAAACACATGAATCCCTTTACCGGATTCAATAATCATCGACTGGGCATCACTGCCTAAATCTGACCACGGGTGGATAATGTGTTTTCTATCTATTTCTGCAAGCGTCGCCTCTTCCTCATCACAATTTATATTTTTTGCTTTCACATTCATAATAGCCCTTCATACCAATAAATTTTCCGACACCTGCCCCCGCATACAATGATTGGACATCATGGATGAGGCATATCCACCGGCATTGATAAAAACAAGCGGGTCTTTCTCTTTGATCTGATCCGGCATGGAAAAGTTATGTTTCCATACATCCAGGGACTCGTTGATATTGCCCACAATCGTCACAGGTTTCATTTTGTCCGTTTTTTGCGTCAGCACAACAGGCTCGCAGGGTAACCCATAAAATACCGGTTCAATGGCCAGGTTAAACCCGCCGTTCACGCCGACAAAATCGGTATTGCGCTTTTTCTCGACGGTATTAACCTCTAAAACCAGAAGACCACTGTCTTTGGCAATATAATCCCCGGGTTCAACACAGACAGTGATTTCTTTGCCGCCGAAATGGGAATTGATAACCGATGCCCAGGCATCCAGATCCAATTTCGTGTCATCAATATCATGGGGAACACCCAAGCCACCGCCAAGATTAACGAACGCCAGATTTTTCACCTTATCTAAAAACCAGTGCGTTGCACCTAAAATCTCACTGAACAGGGATAACTGATTGTTCAGATACCCGCATCCGGTATGGAAATGAATGGTATCCACTATAAAGTTGTTTTTTTCAGCAAGCTGCAACGCATCGTCAAACTGTTCTCTGTAGATGCCGAACTTGGTAGTTTTATCGCCGCTGTATTTCAGGGTTTCATTATTTCTGTAACCAATCCCCATTGCCGGGTTAACACGGATGCCGATTTTTCGGTGGGAACAGAACCTGGCCAGTCTACGGATTGTGCTCAAGGAATCGCAATTTAAAGCCACATCCGGATTATCAGCTAAAAGCTTGAGTTCCTCGTCTGTCATGGAGTTGGCCGTATATGAAATGTCATTACAGTTGAAACCGCAGGAAAACGCATGTAACAATTCACTGGGCGAACAAACATCCACGCCGCATTGTGCCCCGATTTTAATATATGTCAGCACAGGGGCAAACCGGTTGGCTTTTATTGCATAAAAAATTTTATGGGCGGCCGGCTGATCTAACGCCTGATCTAACGCCTGATGGATCCGCCCGATATTTTGTAGTATGCGCTTTCCATTGTAAAAGAAAGCCGGTGTGCCCGTTGTGTTGATCAAATCAGTCACTGGTTTTCCTGCAAAGAACAACACCCCATCCTGGTAACACAAATCCTGTCTTTCCCACCACAAACGCTTGTTTTGTGGCTTCATCCACACTTCCTTTCCAGATCAAGAAGGTATTGCCGACCAGCTTCGTTGATTGATTCTTTTCGACCCGTCACCCATTTGCGACAGTTGATCGCACCACATGAACAGGGAAATTGTTTAAATAATTTGTCCTCTGTCTGGGCATAATCCATTGTCAGGGCTTCGCCTTCTTTAATATCTTGCAATGCCCAGATTTCAAGCTTATTCATATCCAGAAAGACACGCGGATCACATGAATGCAGCAAAAGCCCTGTAAAGTGAGGGTCATAAAGATGTAGAAAGGGGCTGATCTGAAGGGTGTGCTGAAGAATATACGGCACGGTAATCCCGGCCATCCTTGCCACCATATCCCCTTTTTTAAAATTGCGCTTTACATAAATGCCGCTGCCTTTTGTTTCACAATAGTTAACCGTAAAATCTTCGTTGCTTGGATAATTTCTGCCCGCTTCAAGCTCATATTCACTGGGGTAAATCATAAACGCCTCTCTTTAAAATTATAGATTATGTATGACATTGAAATCATTATAATAATTCATGGTATTTATGTACTATATCAACTCAACATTCGGTTCTGCTCAATGAAGACCATGGGTCTTTAAAATGCCATATTCATGCCAGGCAACCATTAAAAATTTAATATATTGATTTTAAATACGATTTATTCCACATGATAAAATTGAAAGCGTTATGTACATACCAAACATCTCAAATGTAAATTTTTTATACAATTTGTTATATATGGTTCAGGTAACTGTAAATTATTGGCACAACGCCTTTTGTATACCAAATAACCCACACCCCTTTACTGTTTGATGTTATTAAATATTTTAAGATAGTTACAATAGAAATAACCATCAACCACATGACATAAACGCACATTTTGTATTGTGCGTTTTTTATACATTTTGCGTCCAGGATATCGTTATCAATCTACCCCTTATTCAGTTCTTCAAAAATTTCCTTGATAATATCGTCTGCCTTATCAATGGGTACCTGGCAGGTTCCCACACGCCTGTGGCCGCCGCCGCCATGTTTAAGCATCAAAGATCCCACATCGGCTGTGGCGGTATTGTTGATAATGCTGTAACCGCAGGTGATAATGATATTCTGGCTCTGGAAGCCCCACATAATCTGCATGGAGATATTGGCATCGGGAAAAAGGCTGTATAAAAGGAACCGGTTGCCTGTGTAGATGTCTTCCTGATTCCTTAAGTCAAGAATCACGACATTGCCTTGCATGCGGCTGTTGTCAAGGAGCATTTTACGGAAGGGTTTGTCCTGTTCAAAGTACCGCACGGTGCGTTCCTTGATATCCGGAATTTCAAGGATCTCCCTGTCTGTCTTGTTGCGGCAGTAATCAATCATATCCATCATCAAAGCGTAATTGCTGATGCGGTAATCCTTGTAACGCCCGAGACCCGTGCGGGGATCCATGATGAAAGACAAAAGGACCCAGCCCTCGGGATTGAGAATTTCCTCTTTTGTAAACCGGGCAGCATCTGCTTTATCAACAGCATGAATCAGGTCATCAAGGTGCTGGTTTTTAAACTTTTCCAGCCCCCCATAGTACTCGTAAACAACCCGGGCTGCACTTGGCGCCGAAGGATCGCTCTTCCCTTCAAAGTTGCCGGATGCCTTACGTTCCTGTTCGCTGGCGTGGTGATCAAACCAGAGACCGCAACCGGGCACGAAAGGAATGTTTGACAGAATATCGTCGGAAGTGACTTCAATTTTCCCGTCCTGAATATCTTTGGGATGGACGAATTTAATGTCATCAATAATTCCTTTTTCTTTGAGAATGGCTGCACAGCCAAGGCCGTCAAAGTCAGATCGGGTAACCAGTCGCATGAATATCTCCTTTTGCTGTGAATTTTATAAGATAAGGATTTTGTAAGACGACCATAAAACCCACAGAAATCTCCAATCATTCAAAACGGCTATTGATGGCACGATCCCGGCTCCCGCCCCATGCCGTGATACTCAAACCCGGCTTCTTTGAATTCGTCAGGGTCATACTGGTTTCTGCCGTCAAAGACCACCCGTTCTTTCATTAGGGATGCCATTTTTTTAAAATCCGGCTGCCTGAAGGCCTTCCACTCTGTAACCAGAATACAGGCATTTGCACTGTCCAGGGCCGAATACTGGTCTTGGGCAAAATGGATCTTTTCCTGCTCCTGTGCCGGGATCTCCTTTTTGGCCTGGTCCATGGCCACAGGGTCATATACATTGACCCGGGCGCCTGCGTCCACAAGGGTTTTAATCAATACCCGGGAAGACGCTTCGCGCATATCATCGGTGCCGGGTTTAAAGGCCAGCCCCCAGATGCCAAATATCCTGCCGGTCAAATCCTGTCCGAACCTGCGGATCACCTTGTCTCCAAGCACCTGTTTTTGCAGATTGTTCCTTGCCTCCACCGCTTCCAGAAGAGTGGGAGCGAAACCCGCATCCTTACCGGTTTTCACCAGGGCCTTGACATCCTTGGGAAAGCACGACCCGCCGTATCCGCAACCGGGGTAGATAAATGAATACCCGATGCGGGAATCTGAACCGATTCCCTTGCGCACATTCTCCACATCCACACCCAACCGTTCGCACAGATTGGATATCTCATTCATGAAGGAAATTTTTGTGGCCAGCATGGAGTTGGCTGCATATTTTGTCATTTCAGCGTCTTTGATATTCATGAACAATATTTTGTCCCGGTTTCTTGAAAAAGGTGCATACAGCCTGCGCATCAACTTTGCGGCCCGGTCGGAATCCGCGCCCAGGATAATCCGGTCCGGCTTGAGAAAATCATTAACAGCGGCCCCTTCTTTAAGAAACTCGGGATTTGATACCACGTCGAATTCAATGGCTGCTTTCCGGGCTTCAAGTTCTTTGCGGACCTGCGCTTTAACCTTATCAGCTGTTCCCACGGGCACCGTAGATTTATCCACAATCACGGCGTAATCTTCAATGA
>NZ_JBFXHE010000362.1:0-4584 GCF_050177295.1 Desulfobacter sp. | reverse complement strand
CTGACACCCCTGTTGATTTATACCTGGTTGTATCCCCTGCCAACCTGGACAGGTTAAGGCCGCTGCTGCGTGTATTTTTCAATCTGGCGTTAAGAAAATTCACCCAGAAAATGGAGTTTGAAAACGGTCAGGCCGTGGTTTGCTATAAACACAGGCTGCTACTCATGCTGGATGAGTTTACCAGCCTGGGCAAGTTGGAAATCATGCAAAAGGCCCTGGCGTTTATGGCTGGTTACGGCGTGAAGGCTTATATCATTGTCCAGGATTTATCCCAGCTGCAGGAAGCATATACCCGGGACGAATCAATTACATCGAACTGCCATGTCAGAATTGCATATGCACCCAACAAGATAGAAACCGCAAAGCTGCTCTCGGACATGACCGGGAAAACCACTGTTGTAGATAAAAAAACCAGTGTTTCCGGTAAACGGTTAGGCGGCATGGGCAATGCCTCTGTATCTGTCAGTGAAGTTGCAAGGCCGCTGCTCACACCGGATGAATGCATGAGGCTGAAAGGCCCGGTCAAAGACGAAAAAGGAGGAATCAAAACCCCCGGCGATATGCTTATATTTGTTGCCGGTTACAACACAGTATACGGTCAGCAGATTCTTTATTTCTTAGATCCTGTTTTCCAAAAGCGGGTTAAAATCCCGCCGCCCGGCAGCTGCGATCTTTTCAAGCTAAAAGAGGTATCGAAAAATGAAACATAAAAGCAAAATTATAAAAATCATGCTGCCCTGCAGTTTCGTTTTGGCGGTCTGTTTTTTTATATCCCAATACTGTTATATCAATACATCCGCCAGCCTGCCCCTGGGTATATATTTAAAAACCTCTCGGGCAATTGCCAACGGTTCCTTTGTTGTTTTTCATCCCACCGCCTCCCAACAGCCTCTTGTATCAAAGTACGTTAAAGGTATCCCTTTAATGAAACGTGTGGCTGCATTACCGGGGCAGGCATACCAACTGCCCCCGGCCTCGGATACAGACAGCAAAGGCCGGCCTATTACAGCGTTTGAGCCCAAAACAGGCATCGTACCTGCCAATCACCTGGTTGTGGTTGGCAACACAAAATTTTCATTGGACAGCAGGTATATAGGTTTTGTGCCGCAATCTTCAATACTTGATACGATAACCCCTCTCTTGGTTTTCGGTCTCTGAGAAAATATTGGAAAGGAGTGAAAATGAGCGTTGTTCTGGACAGTTTGAAGCATAATTTAGGCCCCATTGTTACCCAGGCCCTGGATGATGACAACGTGATTGAAATTATGCTCAATCCTGACGGCAAGCTCTGGCTCGATACGTTTGACAAGGGAATGGTGGAAGTGTCCGCCATTCCTGCATCATCTGCCGCCGGAATCCTGAGCCAGGTTGCGTCCATGCTTGGAGCTGTCGTTACAAAGGATTCTCCCGTTGTTGAAGGTGAACTGCCCCTGGACGGCAGCCGGTTTGAGGGGTTATTCCCTCCGGTTGTGGCGAACCCCACTTTCACAATCCGCAAAAAGGCCATCAGAATATTTACCCTGGATAATTACGTGCGCTCCGGAACCATGTCTTTGGATCAGCAGCAAATTATCTGCGATGCCATTGCAAACAAAAAAAACATCCTGGTGGCGGGCGGAACGGGCTCCGGGAAAACAACCCTGACAAATGCCATTCTTGCGGAACTGGCAAATATTGCCGGCGATGAACGGCTTGTCATCATCGAAGACACCAGCGAACTGCAGTGCATGTCAAAAAATAAGGTGATGCTGCGTACAAACCAAAACACCAGTATGCAGCATCTTCTTAAAGCCACCATGAGGCTTAGGCCGGACAGAATTGTTGTCGGGGAAGTAAGGGGCGGTGAAGCCCTGGACCTGTTAAAGGCGTGGAATACCGGCCACCCGGGTGGCGTGTGCACTGTCCATGCCAATTCCTGCGCCGGGGGGCTGGTCCGGCTGCAGCAACTTATTGCTGAAGTTGTGCCGAACCCCATGGATGATTTAATCCGGGAGGCGGTTGATTTGGTGATTTTTATTAAAAGAACCAGCAAAGGCAGAAAAATAGACGATATTGCCGTCATAAACCAAACGGATGCAGGGATACACAAGTTAAAAATTTCAGCTTAAACCTGGACCATGGAGGAAATAAATCATGAAATCACTTAAAATCACAATTGTTTTTTTATTGGTGTTTATTTCAATCAAAAACTCTGCTCAGGCAGAATTGTCAAATATTCAAACACTGGCCTGTGAAACCATCCTGTGCCTGTCATCCGCCGTACAGCCGGCGGAGTGCAATCCGGCCCTGAGTTATTTTTATGGCATCAGGGGGGATAAAATATCTGACACCCTGGATTTAAGAAGGGCTTTCCTGAATAAATGTCCGGATTCATCAGCACCGGGAATGCCGAGCCTGGTTAGTGCAATAGTCAACTATTCAAGCCCGTTCTGTACCCTTGAAAGTTTAAATAATAATCTGGTTGAAGTACGGATTTTGGTGAAATACGGCAGAAACAAATACCATGTTAAAACCATAAAAGTGGTTGACCCTGAGTTACCGGCAGCTTGCCGGAATTATTATAATGCTCTCATTAACCACGAATACACAGCATATTCACAACTCTCTTACATTGGAACTGATTTAGGTTCCAAAATGGAAGATGATGATGGAAATGAATTTTATGTAATCCATGCAGACTCCCAAAAAGAGCAAAACGAAATCGCTGCAGCGTTATCAGATAACCATTGGGAATGGAATTAATAAGCAGGTCACACTGCCGGAAACGATAGTTCCGGCCAACACCATTTTTTTTTAGTGGTGTTGACCGGATACAGTTTTTACAGAAGAAAGTTATGGAAAATAAACGTACAAACTGCCTTAAATCATACGTCACAGCCGAAGAGCATGCGAAGATACAGCGGTTAGCCAAACAGACCGGCCTGTCTGTATCTGATTATATCCGCAGGATTATAACCGGCCAACGGATAGAATCAAGGCTTGACCAGGAGGCTTTTTTATCTGCCCTTAAAGTGAACGCTGACCTTGGCCGGCTTGGGGGGCTGTTTAAATACTATCTTGCCCAAAGGTTTGAAAATGTACCTCCTGAAGAAATAAGAAAGGTGCTGCATGACATTGAAGACCGGCAGCGCCAGCTCAGGCCGGTTATTTCTAAAATTCGGGATATAATGTAAGGGTGCAGCCCTGTTTTCTTCCATATCTGCCGGCAATACCGCCGTTTTTGCTGGTGTTGGATACTAAAACCATCATCAAAGTTTAATGCCATGATATCAAAACGTATCCAGTGCGAACCGAAAAACGACAACATAAAGCGTTTAGGGTTGTATATAGGCGCCGGCCATGAAGGGGAAAAGCTCTTTGCAAAATGGACAGCCGGCTGTTATGCCGGGCAGGATTATGATCTGGCCATTGATGAAATCAAAGCCACCCAGGCAATGAACACCCGGACCAAAAAAGAAAAAACCTATCATATGGTGGTCAGTTTTCATCCCGAAGATTTTGAAAAGCTTTCCCTGGAAGATTTCAAAGATATTGAAAAAGAATTTGCAGCTGCTTTAGGTTTTGAAAACCATCAACGGCTCTGCGGAATACATATCAATACAGACAATCCCCACATGCACGTTGCCTACAATATGATCTACAAGGAAAAATACACCCGTCATGATCCTTTCTATGATTATTATAAACGGGATAAAACATGCCGGCTCCTGGAGGAAAAATATAAACTTAAGGTTGATGTTGGTGTTGAGCAGCAATTTAGCGATTACGTTAAGGATAGGCAATCAGATGTTAAACACGCCTTTGACATTGCCCGGGATTGGCAGTCTTTACATAAAGAACTTGCCGTTTACGGCTTAACTGTACAAATGCGTGGGAACGGCTGTGTCTTGGCTGCTATCGGGCACAAACAAAAAGATGGTCATCATATAAAATTAAGCGATTTCGATCAAAATTTGTCAAAGAAGAAACTTCAGGTCCGGTTTGGTTCTTATGAAAAATCAGCCGGGGATTATGAGGTAAAGGAATTTTTTCAACGGGAGCCAAAACGGGAAAACCCCAAAGCCAAAGATTTTGAAACTAAAACCGGACTGAAATCCTTTGATACCTTTGTGATAGAATCAAAAGAGTTTATCGTCCAGGCGGCAATTAAATCTGATACCTGGCAAGACTTCCATCAGGAACTGGCCAGAATTGGCCTTGAAGTCAACCCCCGGGGGGCAGGTTTTGTTTTAACGGATATAGGCGGTAAGACTAAAAAAAATTCAAGCATCCCTTTTTCTAAAACCGGTATGCGAATTGCCCAAACCGGCATTATCCTTGAACGCCCCAAAAAAGAAAATATGAACCGTGGAAGAAACGCAGAACAACCAGGGAATTTGAAAATTTTAGGAGAATTTGAACCGTCCCAAGGCGGTTATACAATTGAAAAGCCGTATAGATTTGAACCGGTGAAAAAACTCAAATCCGCCAAAGAAAGAGAAGCCTGGAAGATTTACATCCGTGAACAAAAACAGCATAATTATAACTGGATAAAATTTAATAAAAATTTCCAGCGTTTTTATGGTGAAGATTATGGAATGTAAA
>NZ_JBFXHE010000361.1:0-4585 GCF_050177295.1 Desulfobacter sp. | reverse complement strand
ACGACGCTCTTCCGATCTTCCCTGATTCAACGAAGAAAAAACCCTTGAAACATGCAATCAGCGTGTAATGCAAGTGCCTGAATTTAATTCTGAAATCATCATTGTTGACGATGGTTCGACCGATGGAAGTCTTGGCATCGCCAGGCGGTTGGAAAAAAATATTCCGGATTAGGCCCCTTTAACTTTTGAAATTAAACCGCAAAGGATTCCTGGAAAAAATTTGTGAAAAGATCCCGGGGCATCTGGGGATCAGCCCCTTTCACCGGGTCGGCACCGAGACCGGACAGCCGCAGATGCCCCTTTTCCATGACAAGTATCCGGTCTCCCAGGTCCCGGGCCTCCTGCAGGTCGTGGGTCACAAATAACGTGGTCAGGCAGAACTGCCGCTGGATTCGTTTAAATTCCGACCGCAGATACTGTGCCGTTTGGTAATCCAGATGGGACAAGGGCTCATCCAGGAGCAGAAGATCTGGTTTGCACGCCATGGCCCTGGCCATGGCCACCCGCTGTTTTTCGCCGCCGCTGATCTGGCCCGGGTAGCTTTTTGACAAATCTGTTATCCGAAACAATTCAAGAAGGGTGTCAATTTCCTGGATAACCTGCTTTTTCTTAAGCTTTCTGGCCTGCATGGCGATTTTAAGATTCTCAAACACAGTCATGTGGGGGAAAAGATAGAGGTCCTGGAACAGATAGCCAATCCGGCGGCGGTGGGACGGCAGGGTATGAACAGCCCTGCCGCCCAGAAGAATCTGTCCGGTATGGGGCATAAAACCTGCGAGGATATTCAAAAGCGTGGATTTTCCGGCACCGGACGGCCCGATCAGCACCATCAGTTCGCCTTTTTTGATCCCAAGGTGGTCAACGTTGACATACCGGGATTCAAGATTATTGATAACCAGATACCCCATGCCATGCCTCCTTTTTTTAGTATTGCCGGACTTTCTGACGTACGCCCAGCCATTTAAGCACCATGAGCAGTACAAGCCCAAGACTTATCAGAAGCCAGGCACAGGCAACAGCCAGTTCGATCTCTCCGCTGGTCAGGTTCAGGTAAACTGCGATGGGCAGGGTCTCGGTTCTCATCCGGGACGCACCTGCCACCATCAGGGTGGCCCCGAACTCCCCCAGGGTCCTTGCCCAGGCAAGGACGGCCCCGGCAAGAATGCCGTTGCGGGCCATGGGCAGGACAATGAAGCAGAAGACCCTGGCATCGGACAGGCCCAGCATGGCGCCTGCCTGTTCATATTTTTCATCAATGCCCTCAAAGGTGACGCGCCCGCTTCTGATCACAAGGGGAGTGGCAATGAAGGTCTGGGCCAGCACCGCACCGGCCGGGGTAAAAAGGAAATCAATCCCGGTCTTTTGAATCCACTGTCCGGCAATGTTGGGGCCCAGCAGAAAAAGCAGTCCCATGCCCGTGACCAGCGGCGTCATGACCATGGGAATGTCCAGAAGGGAATCCACGACAAATTTGCCGGGAAACCGTCTTCTTGCCATGAGATAAGCTACCGGAAGGCCTAAGCCCGTGGAGATTCCCACCGAAGATACCGAGGTTGCAAGGCTCAGTTTCAGTGCAAACCGGGTCTCTTCGGTTAAAAGGGCTCCCAGAAGATCGGCAATCCCCATCTGGGCTGCCAGGGCATATAAGACCGCCAGCACCCCGCAGCAGCAGATGAACAGAATGCCGTAAAACAGCCGGATCATTGGGTCAGGGTCAAAAAACCAAACTTTGTGAAATACGCGACGCCCTGGGGACCTGAAACAAATGCTTTGAATTGTTCTGCAAGCGCAGTGTTTTTAGCGGTTTTCAACACGGCTATGCCGATGATCTCCGGGGTGTAAAACTTTGTGGGAATTTCAAACATGGCAAGGGTATCCTGGTGCATAAACGCATTGGCCCGGGCCACAATGGCAGCATCCACAGCGCCCTGCACCACATAAAGGGTGAGCTGATTGACCGTGGCGCCATAAACAGCGACATTGGCCAGGAATTGTTTTTTCAGGCCCGCATTCCTGATAATATCCATGCTGGTCCGGCCCAGGGCCATGGCTTTGGGATCGCCCATGGCCAGCTTGACGCCGGGGGCGGCCATGTCTTCCAGGGTTTTAATGGCATGCTCCCCTTTTTTGTTCACGACAATCACCGGGGTGTGAAGGGCGACCTGGCTGTCAGAGATAACCAGCCCCTTTTCTTTGAGTTTATTGATATAAAAATAGGACCCCGGCATGAACAGATCACCGCGCCGGGTCGTCTGGTACTTGGCCATCTGCTTGCCGGATCCCCCATAATCCACAATAACCTTGTGTCCGGTCTTTTGCTCAAACTGTGCAATGATTTTATCCGTGGGTTTTCTCAATCCGGCACCTGCATAGAGGAACAGCTCATCTGCTCCGGCGTCAAGGATAAACAGCAAAGACATGCCAATAACAACCAGCAGCGGAAATAATTTTTTCATCTTAATTCTCCTGAGATCGGGTTAACAAATATAGTATATGTTCTTAGCAATGGCAGTTATACACGTCAATATAATTTTAACAATGTCATTTTCACCCAACGCGGGAATTGAACAAGGCTTTTCAGGAGAATGGCGATAAACAGCCTATCCGTTCACGGATTCAAGATGTTCCAGGTGAGCCAGGACGGCCCGGATTTCACCGTAGGAATAATCGTTGCCCAGTTCATTTTTCATCTGGGTCAGAGTTTTGTCAGGCGACACCACGGCCGCGATGGCTGCCTGTTTTTCTTTGTCCTGCACCAGCTGGTCCACAGCCAGTTCGCCTTTGGCAATAAAGACACACAAATGCCCCTGGATGGTGGTAACGGCCAGGCCCCGTTCTTCGGCAATCTTTTCAACGGACAAACCCTCTTTAAAGCGCATCAGGCTGATGTCCCGGGTGTTGAACCCGGAGGACGCATGGCCTGAATCTTTATCCGGGGCGGGTTCTGGTGGGCGGGGTTTCGGGGTTTCATCCCCCGGGATGCCTTTTTCATTGCAGTACGTATCCACCATGGCCAGCAGTTCATCCCCATAGCTGTCCACAGTGGCAGGCCCAACCCCTTTCAGGGACTTCAGACTTTTCTTAGACCGGGGCAGGCAGACTGCGATCTGGACCAGGACCTTCTGGTGGGCCACCTGGAACGCCTTGACATTTTGGGCAACCGCGGTCCGGGTGCGCCACGCCTTTAAGGCCTGAAACAATTCGGGGTGGGCAATGTCAAGCTCGGTATAATCCGTGACAGGGGATGAACCAGCGCTCTTTTTAGACTTATCTTTGGGTACATCTGCCATGGCTTCCGATGACAGGGCACTCAGATAGGCGGTTGTGGAAAATCCGTCTTTACAGGATAGAATCCCGGCCTGTTTGACACGGATTTCCTGTTTTAAATTGTCCAGGGCATTTTGCACCTGCTTGGCTAAAGCCGCATTGTCGGTTTCCACTGCGCCTTTTTCAAGCAACCGGCCAAACACCTGATCCAGGGTATTGCCAAACCAGACACTGGCTTTTCGCACCCGCTCCTGGATAATGGCACTTGTTTCCGGCAACGGCTCCGCTGCCATCAACCCTTTCAGTTGAATCTGAAATTTATCGCTCACCTGGAACACCTGGTCCCGGGCCCTGGATTCCAGTTCAGCTGGTTCACCAAGCCCGGGAATGCGCAGCACATTGCGGTTGTCCCTTGCCAGGCGCAGAAAATAAAAAAACAACCGCCTGAAACTTGAACAGTCAAAGCATTTAAGTACCAGGGTCTGCTGGCAGGCGGCCCGGGCAGATCTGAAAACAGCGGCAAGGTCCTGGTCCGGCGGGGCAGTCCGGTTCATGAAATTCACCACCACCGGGTCGGTGCCCAGGGCGTGAGACGGCACAGGGGCGGTGAGCACCAGCCCGTCAAGGCCGGTACAGCGGCTCAAGGCCACATAGACCTGGCCGTGGGCAAAGGCATTTTTCGCATCCACAATGGCCCGGTCAAAGGTTAAGCCCTGGCTTTTATGAATGGTGACGGCCCAGGCGAGCTTTAACGGAAACTGCTTGAATGTCCCCACCACCTCCTGTTGAATGGTTTTATCTTCCTCGTTTACCTTGTATGTGACATTTTCCCAGTCCACCGGCTTGACCTCCACAACGGGGCCGTCCTTAGAACCTGATGTACTTTCACCGGCCGCTCTTCCGGCACTGCCCCGGCAGGCCACGGTTACGGTTTCAGTTCCCACATGGGTAACCTGGCCGATGGTGCCGTTGAAATAGGCTTTATCAGGGGAGGCGTCATTGCGCAAAAACATCACCTGGGCCCCGGGTTTAAGTGTAAGCTGTTCCTCCGTAGGAAAGGCCTGGGACGGGAAATCTCCGGACACCTCTGCAGCCAGCGTGTATGCTTTCTCCCCAAGCCGGGCAAGTTTCAGGGCATTGATGGATTCGGCTCTTTGATTGTGCGTGGTCAAGGTAATGTAACCCTGGTCCGGAGAGCTGGGCGTCACCTGCCGGTTGAGGATATCAGTACAGTGGCGGTCCATGCGGTTTTCGCGCACGGCATTGAGCAGGCGGATAAAATCCGGATCGCTTTGACGGTAAACAGTTTCAAGCTCTA
>NZ_JBFXHE010000360.1:0-4598 GCF_050177295.1 Desulfobacter sp. | reverse complement strand
TTTCCGTGGTTTTGTCCATGGCCTTGCAGGGGGGCCCTGGTAAAATGGCATCTGCGGTCAATTTGGGAGAAACTTCAATGGATTTCAGATGGTTGCGCATAGAGACCTTGACCATGGCAGCTGCCTTAACCGTGTCACAGATTTTTATTTTTGATTCTTCAAAAAATTTTTTTGTACCCAGGTTCGGTTTTTCAATTACCTCCACGGCCCCGCTTTCCAGGGCTGATAATGCGGTATAGCGCCCCTGGGTGGCCAGGGTCGAACAGATGATAACAGGAATGGGATGCTGGGCCATAATTCTTTTCAGGAACGTAATCCCATCCATGCGGGGCATTTCAACATCCAGTATAATGACATCCGGAATTTCATGGCGCATTTTCGAGGCCGCAACGATTGGATCCTGTGCCATTGCCATGATCTCAATTTCCGGATCAGAGGTCAGCACCTCGGACAGCGCGTTTCGGGCCAGTGCGGAATCATCAACAATAAGTACTCTAATTTTTTTCCCCATCGCAACCTTCTTCTTTTATTATCTTTGACCACGGCCCTTTTTTTGATAAATAGTCGTTTGAACTGATTTTAAAGGAAACCCAGCGTGCTGGATAACTTCTGAATGCCCCATGAAAAGAAAGCCTCCGGGCTTTAAATGGTTTAACAGCTTATGCAGGATCTGATTCTGGGTTTCCTTTTCAAAATAAATCATCACATTTCTGCAGAATATAATATCCATCTGATCAATGCCGGTATACCGTGTATTCATCAGATTCAACCGAAGCAACCGGACCTTGGATCGAAGTTGGGGTACAATTCTGACCGTATTTTTACGCCGGTCCTTGCTTCGCAAAAGATATTTTTTTCTCAGCGCCATGGGTACCGGCTCAATCTCATCATGGGGGTAGACTGCTTTTTGGGCAACATTCAACACGTCCGTGGAAATGTCTGTACCTAAAATGCTGAAGTCTATTCTTTTATTCTGCTGTTCCGCATATTCAGACAGCACCATGGCCAGGGTATAGGGTTCATGCCCCCGGGAGCAGGCAGAACTCCATACATACAATTTTTTGAACCCGTCAGTGGGCACGGAAGAGAGCAGTTCAGGCAATGCCTTTTGTTTTAAAAAATCAAATTGTTTGGATTCCCTGAAAAAATCGGTTTTATTGGTTGTCACCTGGTTGATAAAATAGGGCAGTTCATATTTTTGCCCCCGGGGGCTGAACAGGTAAGCACAATATTCCTCATAAGAGGATATATCCAGGGCATTTAAGCGCTTACGCAGACGGGATTCAACCATGCCTCGCTTGGCATCAGACATTTTGATGCCCAGTTCAGCGTGTATATAGTCGCCTAGTCGTCTGAAATCCGCCATGGCAAGCGAGGGCTGGGACGGGAAACTCATCATCTGCCACCCTGGGGTACTAATAGCAGGGTATTCCGCCTACTCATTTTTTTCTTCCCCGGCATTTGCAACCTCGAGCGTTTCAGGCATGGGCATAGCATCAGCAGCCTGGACAATGGCAAGCTCCTGGGCAGAAAAAACCTTTGTCGTTTCAAGAATGATTATAAATTCCGTATCCTTTTTTCCCATACCCCGGATAAATTCGGTTTTGAGCCGGGTACCGATTCTGGGTGGGGGATCAATCTGTTCGGGTTCAAGGCTTATCACTTCCTGAACCGAATCCACCAGAATACCAAGGATGGTCTGTTCGCCGTCAAGAACCACCTCAATAATAATAATGCATGTTTCTTTTATATATTCTGCCTTTTTCAGACCGAATTTAAGTCTTAGATCCACAACCGGAACCACCCCACCCCTCAGGTTGATGACCCCGCACATGAAATGCGGCATCTGGGGTACTTTGGTGATCGGAATGATATCAAGTACCTCACGAACCGTTGTGATGTCCATGGCATAAATTTCATTGTCCAGTTTAAATGTCAGGTACTGGCTTGTCCGGGTGATGCCCTGTACACTCATTGATCCTCCTCCTATATTTATAAAACCGGTAACCTGTTAAATTAATATACTATGCGCTTTCCAGAAGAACATTGGTATCTAAAATCAAGGCCACGGTGCCGTCTCCCAGGATGGTGGCCCCGGATATATCCTTGATATCTTTGAAGGCCGGTCCTAAAGGTTTTATCACTGTCTGATGCCCCCCGATCACATAGTCCACGACAAAGCCGATACGACTGTCATTAACATCGGTAATAACGATATGTTCCATCTCCGGACGACGGTCCCCCATGTGAAAACGGTCCCGAAGGCGGATGTAAGGCACCATCTCCCCCCGGACATTGAGAATGTTCCTGCCGTTGATCATCTCGATTTCCCGGCTTTTAATCTCAACACATTCTTCAACAGACATCAGAGGCAGTACAAAGAAACCATCGTCAATGCTTACAAGCAGACCGTTGATAATAGCAAGGGTTAAAGGAAGAATAAGCGTGATTTTGGTTCCTTCACCAGGTACACTGTCAATGTCAATGCGCCCCCTTAAGGACTCAATGGTTCTTTTGACCACATCCATACCCACACCGCGGCCGGAGATACTTGTCACTTCCTTGGAGGTGGAAAATCCTGGCGCAAAAATGTGGGCAAATATTTTTTTGTCGGATAATTCTGCATTTTCAGGAATCAACCCCCTTTCCACAGCTTTTTGCCGGATGGTATCGACATTGAGCCCAGCCCCGTCATCCTGGATGGTAATGACCACATTGGTTCCCTTGTGGCCGGCGGACAGGATAATGGTTCCTTTTGCGGGCTTGCCCTTGAGTTCTCTAATCTCAGGGGGTTCCACGCCATGATCAAGACTGTTGCGGAGCAGATGTACCAGGGGCTCATCAAGGCGTTCAAGAATGGTTTTATCAAGTTCTGTTTCCGCGCCATGGGTAACCAGCTCAATTTTCTTGTTAAGCTGGGAGGACAGATCCCGCACCAGACGCCTGAACTTATTGAATATGGTGCCGATGGGCATCATCCTGATATTGAGCACACTGTCCCGGAGCTCGCCGGTCAGGCGCTCGATCTCTTCCACGGATTCACCTAAGTCCGTATCATCTCTGTTTGACGCCACCTGGGTCAGCCGGTCCTGGGTAATAACCAGTTCACCCACCAGGTTGATCAACTTGTCAAGTCTGTCTGACGGCACGCGCACGGTTGATACGGCAGCGGATTTATGCATTTTGGAGACAACTGTCTGCTCTTTTAGCGCAGACTTGATCTTTTCCTTGGAAAGCGCACCGGATTCCACCAGCCGCTCACCTATTTTTTTCCGGGTACCGAATTCCTGGTCCAGGGTTTTTCTGTCAATATCACCCCGTTCAACAAGAATATCACCCAACCGCGGCTCAGGTATCTCATCGGATGCAATCACCTTTTCTTCAACGGTTTCAATATCGATTTTGCATTTATCTTCCACAAAGATGAAAATATCCTTGACGGAATTGGCACGCTTGGTCGTGGTTAAAATTACATCCCAGAAAAGATAGCATGACTCCGGGGAAAGATTTTCCAGATCCGGTACTTTTTCCGTCTGGACCACGACGCTGCACTCCCCCATATCTGCAAGATCATAGAGCAGCATGACCGGATCCATGCCAGTGGAAAATATATCCGGATCAGGTGAAAACCGGATACGGTAAACCGCTTGGTTTTGCTGAACCGGCTTAGCCGGCTCCGGGGCTTGTTCCGGCGTTTCCTTCGGGGTTTCTTCAGCTGGAGGGACCGCGCCATGGGAACGAACCAGGACTTTAAGGGAAGCAATGATTTCTTCGCCTTCCCGGGGATCTACCGGCGGACCATCACCGTTGGCTTGGGCAAGCATGGCCGTGATGCGGTCCCGCGATACCAGGATCAGATCGATAAGGGATTTGGTGACAGGAACCGTTCCGTTTCGAACTTTATCCAGGGCTGTTTCAACATGATGGGTAAACTCGGCAATGGCATCAAACCCGAACATGGATCCGGACCCCTTGATGGTATGCATGGCGCGAAACAGCCGGTTTACCGCTTCCTGGTCCCCGGGATTTTCTTCAATATCCAGAACCGCATCTTCAACACCTGATAGAAGTTCTTCTGCCTCGCGGCAGAATTCTTCAATGAATCTGTTGGATTCATTCATAGGATCTGTCCTTTAAAATACATGTTCAAGTGATAGATATACATGTTCAAGACAAAAACAGTCTTCTCTTTAAGCACAATTGATTTAAGCAAAATTTGGTTTAACGAAGAATTTTCTTTATTACGGCAAGCAACTGCTCGGGTTTAAACGGTTTCACAATCCACCCCGTGGCCCCGGCAGCCTTGCCTTTTTGTTTCATTTCCGTTTCAGCTTCGGTTGTCAGCATAATAATGGGCATAAATTTAAATTGGGGCATGGACCGGACCCATTTAATCAACTCTAACCCATTCTTGTTGGGCATATTCAAATCGGTCAACAGCATGTCAACATGGGTGTGGGCAAGTTTATCGGCCGCATCCAGCCCATCCACAGCTTCAATGACTTCATAGCCGGCCTGGTTTAATGTAAACGTGACCATCTGTCTTATGCTGGTCGAATCATCCGCCGTCATAATGACCTTTGCCATTCTTTAAGTCT
>NZ_JBFXHE010000359.1:0-4610 GCF_050177295.1 Desulfobacter sp. | reverse complement strand
GCTGGTTGATTTCATAGATCAGCTGCATATGCCGGGGCACCACGCGTTCCAGGATACTCACCGGCCAGGTTTCCAGGGCTTCGGGCAGCAGGGTGTGGTTGGTATACCCAAGGGTTTTTTTAGTGATCTCCCAGGCCGTTTCCCATTGTATGCCTTTTTCATCCACCAGGATACGCATCAATTCGGCCACCGCCAGGGCCGGATGGGTATCGTTGAGTTGAATGGCCACTTTATTATGAAAATCGTCAAAGGTGTCATGGTTCATTTCATACTTGCGGATAATATCCTTTAAGGAGCAGGCCACAAGAAAATACTCCTGGACCAGCCTAAGTTCTTTTCCCACCTCTTTGGAATCCGACGGATAAAGAATTTTGGAAATGGTCTCGGATTTAATTTTCCGACCCACGGCTTTAAAATAGTCCCCGTCATTGAAAATATCGATATCAAAATCCTCGGACGCCTCAGCCGTGAACAACCGCAAATAATTAACGGTACGGCCTTCGAAACCGGCAACCAGGATATCATGGGGGCGACCAATAAGCAGGGACCAGTTCGTCCATGTGGGATTATATTCCCCGTCTCTGTCCACACTGCCCTCTACCCGGCCGTAAATGGGGACCATATATCGCTCTTCTGTTCTGCGAATCAGCCAGGGCGACCTACGGTTGGGCCAGTAATCGGGTTTTTCCTTCTGGTATCCGTTAACAATCACTTGTTTGAACAAGCCGTAATCATAGTTGATCCCGTAACCGAATCCCGGCATATTCAGGCAGGCCAAAGAATCAAGAAAACAAGCAGCCAGACGCCCAAGGCCGCCATTTCCCAGAGCCGGGTCCCGTTCTTCCTCCACCAAAAGATCAAGGTCAATGCCCTTTGTTTCAAGAAATCTTTTACATCGCTTATAAATGCCTAAGTTTAACAGATTGTTGTTTAAAAGCCTGCCGATAAGAAATTCTAGAGAGAGGTAATGCAGGCGTTTGACATCATTTTCCTGGTAACGCTTCTGCGTATCATAACTGATATCGATAAGGTACTTGCCAACGGCATAGGAAACGGCGTTCAACTGATCATTTTTTGAAGCATGCTCAAGTTGCTTGCCCAGAATGTACTTAATGTAATTATTAAAGGAGGTCTCAAAATTTGAAAAATCAAAATATGACATGCGCTGACTCCATACTGGGCCCTGAGGCCGTTAATTGCCGGGTAAACCTATATCGTGATAACTGAGTTGTCTTCTCCATGAAAGGGAGAAGGCAGATAAATATCCGCGCTTTCATCATTGATCCAGCGGGTATCATCCACCAGATAACGGAATTGGTAGGAGCGTTCCGGCTCAAGGTCAAGTACCGTAGAAAAATCACCGTTTCTGAGTTTTTTCATGGCCCCGGCCTTTTCATCCCAATTGTTGAAATCACCAACCAGATTCACCGTTTCTGCCGTTCCAATCACTTTTTTCCGTACTTTAAATCTGACTCTGCACACATCTTTGGTTTTAAGATACTGTTTTGTAAACATGACAACCTCCGAAATGATTTTAGATGACATATCACATTGAAAGCTAAGATAACGTATTTATTCTAATTTTTTAAAATCGCAGTGTCAACAGTTTGTATTTAAATCCTGAGTTGATCCTTTTACTTTTTAAATTCTGGGCGCTTAATTAAACCATTGCTGCATTTTCATCTTACATCAAATCCGGCAGTGAATGGGAAACAAGCGCCTTGATCACGGCCAATGTTTCTATTATATAGATACGGATTCATCAACATGCTGCGAAGGAGCGACAATATCATGACATTGGTAGACGGGAGCCTGGATGAGCTTGAAATTCAGATTATACTGGCACTTCAGGAAGATGCCCGCAAATCGTATAAAAGTATCGCTAAAGAACTGGGCGTGGCCGAAGGCACGGTGAGTAACCGGGTCAACCGGCTGATCCAGCAGGGCATTCTCAAGCTTGAAGCCCGGGTCAACCCCTTTGCCATGTCCAATAAAGTGGCGGCCATCCTCGGCATAAACATCAAGCGCAGCCACCATGCCAAGGCCGTTAAGGACATCATGGCCCTGCCCAATGTCAACGCCGTATGGGTCACCACGGGAAAATATGATATTTTTGTTGAGGTCCTGGCCGATTCAATCAAGGAACTCAATGTTTTTATATTTGAAGATGGGTTGAGCAATATTGAGGGGGTAGAGGCCACTGAAACGCATATCATGCTTCACTCGGATTCCAAATTTTTTAAAATCGCTCCGTCCTAAGAGACGCGGAAAGGGGAGAACAAAATGAAAGAGACGTTAAAACCCGGCATACGCTATGAACACAAATTCACGGTACCTTCCTCAAAAACCGTTCCGGCCCTCTATCCGGAAGCAAAAGAATTTCAGGTTATGCCGGAAGTCTTTGCCACGGGATTTCTGGTGGGTTTGCTTGAATGGACATGTATAAAAGCCGTCATACCGCACATTGACTGGCCCCAGGAACAGACCGTGGGTATACACATCGACGTCAGCCATGAAGCCGCAACACCCCCGGGTTTGGAAATCACGGTTACCGCTGAATTAACAGAAGTCAAGGGGAAAAAACTGGTCTTTAATGTAGAGGCACATGATGGTGTTGACCGCATTTCAAAAGGGCAGCATGCCAGGTTTGTCATCAACAAAGAACAATTCGACTCAAAATTATCTAAGAAACAAATATGAACCTATTTTAAGTGATCCCGGGCCTGTCCGTGATCACTATTTTTCGGTAAATTTTTTTCGATCATGATTTTCAGTATGGTGCGGTCTGTTTCAATCATGCCTTCCCGGGACAGGGTGCCGATGTTCTGCATTGTCTTTTCCGGAGAGACACCGGCGATACCATCGGTGGCCTGAACCCGGACGCCCTGGAGGGCGAACAGGGCTGAATGGACTGCGGTTCCGGCTGCCGTGGCCAGCTTCAGGGCGCATCCGGGTTTGGCACCATCACAAATCACCCCGGCCAGATCTTCGATGAGGTTGGTGATGGCCCCGGCAATATGGAGGGTGGTGCCACCCAGCAGATAGGCCACGCCTGCGGCCGCACCCGCCCCGGCGGCCACGGAGCAGCCGCAGATGGCAGAGAGCCGGCCTGTATAGGCCTTGATATAGGCCGTGATCATATGGCTTAAGGCCAGGGCCTCAATCACGACATCCTCGGAGGCGGTTACATAGTCTTTAACCGCCCAGATGGGCAGCACAGCGGTTAGCCCTTGGTTTCCGCTGCCGGCTGAACTCATGGCCGGCAGGTTTACCCCGGCCATTCTGGCATCAGCTGCTGCGGATGCCAGAATGCGGGCGGCAAGCACCATGTCCTGACAGATAAGGTTTTGCCGAATCAACCGTTCAAAAGCCCTGCCAATACCCAGCCCCGGCCCCGGCCCGTATTTCAGTCCATGATCAGCCAGGCGCATATTGAGATCCACCCCCTCTTTGAGAAACTTTCGATCCTCATCATCCAGCTGGTCTACAAGGCCCAAAAGTTCATCCAAAGTCAGACCCTTGATCCACTCTTCCACACTGGCCCGGTCAGGCTCTTTGTTTTGAAGAACATTGAACAGTAAAGGATGGGTTTCAATATCCTTTCCGTCCAGTGTCAGCCGTACAATCTGGTCATGAAAATCCCTGATTTCCGCTTCTGCCTGCCGGCCGCAGGCGGTAATGCACACCCGCACACAGAGGTCCTGGACATGTTCAAGAAGATGGATCGGCACCGACGGATCCAAGCAAAATTTAACGACCTGATCCAGGGTTTGTTCAGTAAGGGATTCCAGCACTTCCAGGCCCAAATTTGGATCACCCCCGAATGCGCCTAAGGCTGCGGCTTTATCCAATCCGGCAAGGTTGTTGGAACCGGGGATGGTTACGGCCATACCATTTTTATAAATATTTGGATCTACCCAGACTTCAATGGATTCAAAAGGCCTTTCGTCCATCAGTGAAGCTGCGGCAGCGGCGGCCAGAGCTACAGCCACGGGTTCTGTGTACCCAAGGGCGGGAGCAACCTGGAGCCTTAAAATATCTTTCAGGGTAAATACCATGATATCCCCTTTTTTATCAGGACATGTTGTCCCAGAATGATCGACTCCGGTCCTCCATGGTTGTGCCGGAAGAATGGGTATTGTTGTCTTCCTGACGGAAATTGCCGGGAAAATTGCGACCCTGCGGCTGCGATCCCACGAGACGGGCCACACGGTCTTCAATAGGCGGATGGGTGGAGAACAGATTCATCATCTGCTTTCCTGTCAACGGATTAACAATAAACATATGGGCGGTTGCGGGGCTGGCATCAACCTGAGTCCGGCTGCGGCTGAAGCCCCCCAGCTTTGACAACGCTGATGCCAGGCCATGGGGATTTCCGGTAATACTTGCGGCCGTTGCATCTGCCAGGTATTCCCTGGATCTGGAGACGGCCATCTGAACGATCATTGCGGCAATGGGGGCCACCATGGAGACCGCAAGCACACCAATAATTCCAAGGCCGCCCTCGTCATCATCTCTGCCGCCGAAAAAAGCTGAAAACCTGGCAATCGAGGCAATCCACATGATGGCTCCGGCCAGGGTAGCCACAATTGTAGAAATAAGGATGTCGC
>NZ_JBFXHE010000358.1:0-4612 GCF_050177295.1 Desulfobacter sp. | reverse complement strand
ACATGATGTCCGGCCGCTTATTTCCCCCTTTTTTGATGTCCCCGGTCCGGATGGCCAGGATCAGGTTCAGCCGCTCGGTGATGATGGGCTCAAACCGGCGCATGAGATCCTTGGCCAGGGCCCGGGTGGGAATGATGTATAAGACGCCGTGGGCCCGGCCCGAGGTGATGACCCGTTCCAGGGCCGGGGCCAGAACAGCTTCGCTTTTGCCTGATCCCGTGGCTGCCTGGACAATGAGATCCCGGCCCTCAAGGATGGGGGCGATGGCTTCAATCTGGACCGGCCGCAGGCCGGCAAAGGCCCCGTAAAAGGGGCGGAAGGTGTTGGGAAGCCTTAAAAGGGGGGCGGGCAGGGGGACGGATGGCGGATTAGTGCCCTGGAACATGGGGCTCAGCAGGGTGCTTTCTGTTGTTCCAGATCCAGGAGGTTGACCAGCAGCCTCAATTTCATCCTGGATTCAGCCCCTTTGTTTTGGGAGAGGATCTGCATCATTTCCCCGGTCAGTTCAGCGGTTCCCGGTTCCCACCCGTAGGCCCGGCCGTGGAGGATTTTGAGTTTGCCTGTGAGTGTCTCCCATTCGCCGGAAGACAGGTCCTGGAGAGAATGGATATTGATGTTTTTCCAGGCTTTGTGGTAATTGCGGGCAAAGCAGGGAATGTCGTCGGTTGGCTGGTCCGCTTTCCGTGGTCCGCCGGGCCTGCGGGTCCGGTCCCAGGGCTCGGTTTCAACCAGGGTGAAAAAATCATGGGTAAAGGCAAATACCGGGTAAAATCCCTGGGCCTGTTTTTCCGGGCAGAAGATCTCATGGAGGAGATCATAGCTTTTGCTGCGGCAGGTGATGCGGGCCTGGCCGATGGATTCCCCTTCGTCAAAAAGCAGGACCCACCCCTTGTATCCCATCTCCTTGAACAATTGGGCCAGCCCTTTGACCATGGCCATATATTCCCTGGATTCCCGGCAGACCAGGGAGCTGTCTTTATAAAACGGCACTTCCCGGTAATGGAAGGCCGCGTTAAGCTTATGGGCCGGGATCTCTTTGCCCATGAGGGCATTTTTCAGGGTCCAGGAAAAGGATCTGGGCTGAAACCGGGCATGTTTTTTCAGCTTTTGTTTGCCGGCCGGAATCTCCATGTTCTTGTGGGCCATGGCCGCCAGGATGGCCCGGAACCGGTGGGGCATGTCGCCGGGGATGAACTCGTTGATGGATTTATCCCTGTTTTCCGGCCGGGCCAGCCATTGGTCCGCTGACGCCTTCCACAGCGTTGCCAGGCTGGTTTCACCATTGGGAAAGACCATGGCCCCCATCAGGGCCCGGTAGACCTCTTTGAAGTCGTGGAAAGGGATCTGCCGCGGGTCCAGATTGATATAGCTGACCACAAAATTATTTTCCAGGGCCCGCTGTTTCAGATAGGTGAGGCTGTGGGATTTGCCCTGGCCGTATGCGCCGCAGACACAGAGGTGGTAAGATGTTCCCTTGTCCAGGGCTGCGGCCCCCCGGTCAAAGAGCTGGTTGAGCTTTTCTTCCCCCGAGGTGAGCCATTGGACCCCCAGGGGATCGAACAGGCCCTCCCTGAGGCGCTCCACTGCCCTGCGGAGATGGAAATTTTTGGTGCCGTTGATCTGTGCGTTAAATGCCTTTTCATCCATTTATATTTGTCCATCTCTCTGTCATAAATCTCCAAGGAGGCGCATGGGTGATGACCATATGGTGGGCTTTTTGCGCCAAAGCGTAAATTCCGTCCGGAAACGCAGCTTTTTCATGGCAGCTTCCGTCCGTCAAAGGGTCAAAAATTGCTGTAATAATACCTATATTAACACCTGGTCGTCAACTTTTGAATGGCTTATATCTACTCATGAATAATTTTTCAGCTAAAATTAGGGGCGGGAGGTGCAACGTTTAGGGACAGATTCGAGGACATCTTCCCTAAAAAATATTCAATTTTGAACGTTTAAACGTTCAATGAACACGTTAACTGCATGGCCCTTTCTGCAAAATTTTGATTCGATTTTAGTGTTCTTTGTGTGCAAACTTCTTTTTTTATCCTCAGGCTAACATATTGTATTCAAAATATAATACGGTACGTAGAAATTAAAATTGCGAATATATTCCTCCCCAAATCAACATTGTTTTTTAGGTTGGCACGGAATCTGTCTAAGTAAGCATCGAACGAACATTAAAATGTTTCGTAAAACATACTTTTAACAATCTTAAACACAAAAGGAACTCATCATGATCAAGAAACTCGTTAAAACCCTGACATTAACAAGTATTATTGCAGCACTTTTTTTTACCCCAGCTTCGGCAGAAACCTTTGAGGGCACCATCCAGGGGGCTGACTGCGTCATCAACGGCATCAATTGCGCTGAAGACAGAACAGATCCTCACCTGTGCATGGAGAAAAATTTCATTCTGGTGACCAACGGGGGAGAGCACTTCTTCCTTCCCAATTTGTACCGGTCTTTGAAAGCAAGCCACTACAAACAAAACGTGAGGGTGACTGGAAAAAGGAATGGGAAAGCCATCCGGGTCGATATTCTGTAAGCAAAGGTGAAACAGCCATGAAACACGTTGCCATTCTATTGTCCCTGATTTTTTTCACCGTACCGGTATTCGGACAACCGGCCCTGGCCGGCCCGGCACCTGCCAAGGTTTTGACCGAAACGCTGGTGGAACAGGATCAAACCCAATTTACCCCCATGCAGGGCATTTTATATTTTGACACGGCCTGCAATGCCTCCACCGAGGTGGGCGGACTGGTCCGTGACGTTTATTTTTCAAACGGTGCTACGGTAAAAAAAGGAGATATCCTGGTCCGGCTTAATACCGATTTTACCGACCAGGATATCCGGCTCAAACAAACACAGATCCAACGCCTTGACCTTCGTATTGAACATGCCAAAAAGGATCTTGAACGGTATGTCAAACTGCTTGACCAGGAGGCGGCCAGTGAAACGGATTTTGAACATCTGTCCTATGCCCATAAAGAACTGGTTAAGGAGAGGGACGCTTTAAAGGTCAATCTTGGAAAAATCCGGTTAAAGAAAAATAAAAGCGTTATCCGGGCACCCTTTGACGGGATTATTCTGGAAAAAGATGTTGACTTGGGCAACTGGATCCAGCCGGGAAAAAGCCTGTGTAAGATCGGCTCCACAGGGGATTTGTTCGTTAACGTCCCCGTCAATGAAAGCCTGTTGAAATTTCTTGAGCCCGGCATCCCTATAAGGGTGGTCCTTCATGCGTTTGACCGTGAGGTCACAGGGCATATGGAGGGAATACTGCCCCGGGCCTGCGAAAAAACCAAAAATGTTTCATTAAAAATCCGGATACCCGCCCAAGCAGCAGTGGCAGAAAATATGTCCGCCACCGCCTATATTCCGACATCACAAAAAAGAAAACTAAAAAAAATTCCCCGGGACGCCATTATCCGGCGCCAGGGAAAATCCTTTGTCTATACGGTTATTGGTGACAAGGCAAAATCCCTTCCCCTGGACATTCTTTTTTTCAAAGGGGCATACGCATATACGGACACAGCCGATCTCACCGCGGGGATGGCTGTTATTGTTGACGGCAACCAGAGACTGATGGAAAACCAGCCGGTGAACAACCTGGGAGGGCATCTATGAACCTGATCAAATATTTGGTTAAACGTCCCATTCCCGTGGCGTCCATAACCCTGCTCATTGCATTTTTCGGGGTTCTTGGACTTCTCAACCTGCCCGTCCAGTTGACCCCGGATGTGGAACTGCCCCAGATCACGGTCACCACCACCTGGAACGGGGCCACCCCCTATGAGATCGAAGGGGAGATCATTGAAAAACAAGAAGAAAAACTCAAAGATATTTCCGGGCTTATCCTTCTGGAGAGCTCCAGCTATAACAATTACGGGGAAGTGACCCTTACTTTTGATATCAATATGGAAATTTCCCAGGCGCTTCTTCATGTATCCAATAAAATGAACGAAGTGGAGGATTATCCTGAAAATGCCGATGAACCGGAAATAGAGACCACAGGGGCGCAAAGTGATCCTGTACTCTGGCTGATGCTCAAAAAAAAGGGGACTGCCACCAGGGGAGTGAACCGTTTCCAGACCTTTTTTGACAACCGCATTAAACAAAAGCTGGAGCGGGTGCCCGGCGTGGCCTCCCTTTATGTGGCCGGGGGAACCGAGGATGAGCTTCACATCATCCTTGATCTGGAAAAAATGGCCCAGCATAATATTACCATTTCCCAAGTCCGGGAAAAAATCATCAAGGCCAATCAGAACCGGGCTGCCGGGGTGCTGGGCATGGCGGGAAAAGATTACCGCCTCAGAATCACCAGTGAATTCCAGACACCCCAGGACCCCATGGATGTGGTCATTTTTGATGATGGCGTCAAGCGCATTTTTTTAAGGGATATTGCCCGGTCAGCGCTTGGCTGGGAAAAAGAGAATGTTTCGGTTATGCAGAACGCTTCCGAGGCCATTGTCATCGGGGTACATAAAACGCATGGGGCAAACGTGCTGGATCTTCTTGATGATATGCGCCAGGTGGTAACAGGGCTTAACAACGGCATTCTCAAAGAAAAAGACCTTTATCTTGACTGGGGGTATGACCAGTCTCCCTATATCAG
>NZ_JBFXHE010000357.1:0-4621 GCF_050177295.1 Desulfobacter sp. | reverse complement strand
ACCATGTGCGTTACTCAACGTGGCCGGGTATTATGACCATCTGAATGCGTTTATGCAGCATGGCGTCAACCAGGGGTTCATCAGAAAAGCGACAGCGGCAAAACTTATTATCAACGATGACCCCAGGCAGTTGCTGAATCTGTTCATCAAAAGTTAAGATAAATTCAAAAACCACGAAGTTCACGAAGAACACGAAGTTAGAGAGAATATCATGACTATTCTCCTAAAACATCCCTGGCCTTTTCTGCACCCTTAAAATCCGGATTCAGCTCCAAGGCCTTTTTCATATGGGCCCTGGCTTTTTCAAACTGATGTTTGTCATAATAGGCCCAGCCCAGATGGTAATTGCCGATAGGGCTTTGGGGATTAATTTTCACACTCTCCTCCAGGAGCGGAAGGGCCAGGTCATAGCTTCCCTGGAGATAATAGATCCAACCCAGGGTGTCCAGAAAATCAGGGTTGTTGGGTTCCTTGTCCCGGGCTATCTTTGCCAGCCGTAGTGCCTCATACATGGAGGAGTTGGTTTCAGCCAGGATAAAGGCCAGGTTGTTGGCAGCCGGTGCATAGTCGTCTTTGATCGCAAGGGCCTGTTCCAGATATGCTTTGGCTTTTTTAAGATCACCCCGGGCTTTGTAAATCCGGCTTAAATTAAGGTAGGTGGGCAGGTATTCCGTATTCAATTCCAAAAGCTTTTCATAGTATTGTATTGCGCCGTCCGTATCTTTTTTCAACTCACGGATGACGGCAAGCTGCTCCCAGGGCGCGGAAAGATCCGGCTTTCTTTTAACAGCCTGTTCAAACCGGTCTTCAGCCATGTCGATTTTTCCGGTGGTCATGTATATCCTGCCCTGGATCAGGTCTATGATGGCAAGGGTGGGGCTGTCTTGGGGTAAGTTTCTGCGATGATTGTCGCAGGCCGCCAGGGCCTTGTCCTCTTCTTTTTTCTGCATGTGGACACTGACTTTGTAGTATAGGGCGTCCATCTGGTCCGGGTTGATTTCCAGTGCCCGGTCAAAGGTCTTAAGGGCCTGCTCTGTTTTTTTCATTTCGTTCAGGGCCAGCCCAAGGGATACATAACCTGCGGCAAAGTCGGGCTGCAGTTCAAGAACAAATTGATAGATTTTTTCAGCACCGGCAAGGTCTTGTTCCAGGATTTTAAGTTTTCCTGCAAAAACAAGGGCCTGTATGTTTTTGGGGTCCCGTTTAAGGATATAAATAATATGGCGCTTGGCCTTCACTGTTTCCTTGCTCCCAAGGAGAATGTCAATCAGCAGAAGCCTTGGTGATATAAGGCTAGGGGCGATTTCCAGGGCTTCCTGTAATTCGTCTGTTGCCAATTTGCGTTCCCATGATTCTGTGGTTTCATACCCGGCCGCTATCCGGAATATATCCTGGCCCGCCAGGTCGGATTTTCCCTTGTCCAGAAGGCAGCGGGCTTTAAAATATTTTGCCAAGGCATACCTGGGGCTGTTGTTTATTACAGTCTCAAAACATTTGAGGGCCTGGGAAAATTCCTTGCGGATAAAATGCAGACGGCCCTTAAGGAACTTGGCCTGCACATGATCCTCGTTCTTTGCCAGAATGCCGTCAATAATGGATTCTGCTTTTTCATAATTTTTATCCAGAAAAAAAAGCAGAGCAGTGTGGGACATGATGTCCGGATTTTCGGGATCCAGGGCAAGTGCCCGGTGAAATATTTCCAGGGCTTTGGTATTTTCTTTCTGCCGGGCATAAAAAGCGCCCAGGTTTGACAGTGCCGCAATATTTTCAGAATTATTTAGGGTGGCTTCCACCAATTTTTTTTCCGCTTTTTCTATTTTGCCTTCACCTTCTAAAAAATTGGCAAAGTCCAAGCTTTTTTGCACCTGGTCACCCGGGACCTGGACCCATTTGCTGATCAAGGGTTCGATTTTTTCAATCTCCCCTTTTTTCCGGTAAAGGGCGGCCAGTTCCATATAAGGGTTGCGCTGGGTTTCATCCAGTTCAATGGCTTTAAGATAGTGGGGCTCGGCCTCTTTCAGGCGGTTCGAAACAAACAGAAAATGGGCCAGGAAAAGATGGGTCTTGGGATTGGACGCATCAATGTCAATGGCCTTCTCCAAGGTCTTTAACGCAAGGTCCATGTTCCTTTCCTGGATCTGGATGGTGGCCAGCAAATGCAGTGCATCTATGTTTTCGGGATGTTTTTCCAGAATCGCATTGGTTAGTTCCCTGGCCTTTCTGGTTTCCTTGGCCAGAAGCAGGATCTGGCCGAGCCGCAGCTTGGCCTGGGAGTTGTTCGGGTTCAGGACAACGGCCTGGTGAAAGGCCGCGACGGCCTTGACCGGGTCCTGGAGATGCACATAGGTTTCCCCCATGTCCACCTGAGCCTTGTCATTATCCGGTTCCAGTTGGATTACATTCTGAAATTCGATTTTTGCTTTTTCATACTCCTGGGCGGCAAAGTAATGCTTCGCATTTTCATAGTGTCTTTCTGCGTCATCCTGGGGAGAGGAACAGGAAAAGAGAAAAAATAAAAAACAAAGGCTAAAGATAAAAGAAAGAACATTATTGGACAAAGATGTTTTCATGGAAATACCTATATATGTATTTTTTTTTTGCAGGGATAAGGTCGTATGTGCACCGGATGAAAATTGATGATCCCCCAGCATGATAAAATTAAAAATGGTCGTTATATTGAAGATTAAATTATTACCATATATGCAATATCCACGCAAACTCTATTCTTTTACGCATTTATTTTGAGCTCTGTCTGGTAGAGTGGGTCCTTGTCCCCGAAATTAATAATCTTTGCTTGCCTGTTACTTTTTTTATTCAGGGTAAACAAAATTTATGTATTTTTTTTCTAATTTTGTCACTTTTTTTTCTGATTTCTTTTCAGCACTTTCCTGTATATCAATTTTTTTTATTGTAAGATATAAGAATTAAAGCTTGTTTTCTTTTTGGAAAGGGGCATGGTATGGTTGGTCTAAATATTGCATTTATCATAAGCGTAAGCGTGAATATTAATTTAACTATTAGGTGGAGATATAATAATGATTGAAAAGACGAGATATTCTATCATTGCAACTGCTCTTATGCTAAGTTTTTTTCTGTGTAGCATTGCTTTTGCGGCGGATACATATATATATAACTTTCAGCATATTAAAGAAGATGGTGACGATACGCCTCAACTCAACAACGGCAAGATCGGCGAGGAACAACTCTCTTTTGAAGTTTCTTATGAAAGTGACGATTTGGTTACCTTCACCTTTTATAACAGCGGGACCAAGGACTCTTCAATAACAGATATTTATTTCGATGACAATGTTCCCTTGCTGGTGTTTGCAGGTGATAAAGGAAGTAAACAAACTGGGTTTGAGTATTCTCAAGACTACGACAAAGTCACCAAAGCTGGTGTAGAATTTACTGTAGGCGCAACACCACAGGATTTATCGGGGGGGGGGACTCTGGACCCTGTCTTTACTTCAAACTATGATTACGATGCCGATGATCCATCAGCACATAAGGGTGTAAATCCGGACGAATGGGTAAAATTGTATTTTAAACTTGCAACGAATGATACTAAGTTTACAAATCTGATTGCTGCCTTGGATGATGGATCCTTTCGGGTAGGAATACATGTTCAGGGATTTGAAAATAGCGGGAGTGAGGCGTTTGTTAATGGTTCCCGCGACGACGACATTAACAGTGGTGGTTCTGAGGTTCCCGAACCAGCCACATTGCTGCTTTTAGGTTTCGGTATGCTGAGTGCTGCCGGAATCAGCAGAAAAAAGTTTTTTTAAAAATATCTTTCCGAAGGAAGGTTCTCTGAAAAACTAAACCCGTTGTGCAGCGACACACCTTACTCAACGAGGTTGTGGTAAAATAAAATACTCATCAAAAAGGTCTGGTTTTATGTTCAAGCCATTGCCGGACCGGAGCATCCAGCCCCGGAGCCAGACGGTCATAAACCATTTGATGATACCCATTGACCCACTTGATCTCCGCCAAACTCAGCATGGTTTTATCTATAAGGCTGCGTTCAAAATGGCAGATAGTCATGTTTTCAAACTTTAAAAAACTGCCGAACGGCGTCTCCCTGTCCTTGACCACCAGCACCATATTTTCAAGCCGGATTCCGTACCGGCCTTCCCGGTAAAGTCCCGGTTCGTTGGTCAACAGCATGCCGGGGGCAAGCGCGATATCCAGGGGAAGGGTGCTTAATCGTGCCGGACCTTCGTGTACACACAGGAAAAATCCCACCCCGTGGCCTGTGCCGTGGCCGAAGTCAAGTCCCTGCTGCCATAAGTGCCGACGGGCCATGGCATCTATCTGGTATCCTCTGGCAGTGGCGGGAAAGCGTGCCGTTGCAACGGCAATATGGGCTTTAAGTACCAGGGTGTAATCTTGAATTTCCTGACTTGTCGGCCTTCCTAAATGCAGGGTGCGTGTAATATCCGTGGTGCCGGTCAGGTAATTGCCCCCGGAATCAGTCAGAAACATGGCATCAGGACTTAAGGGCAGATTCGTATCAGGATCAGCACTGTAATGGCAGATGGCTGAATGTTCCCTAAACGCCATAATGGCGTCAAAGGAGGGGTGAACAAAGGCGTCCTGTTCTTTGCGAAAGTGTAAGAGC
>NZ_JBFXHE010000356.1:0-4644 GCF_050177295.1 Desulfobacter sp. | reverse complement strand
TTTTCCCGGCGCATGGTTTCAATGAGAATGGCCAGCTGCAGTTCACCGCGGCCCTTGACCACAAAGCTGTCGTCATCACTGCTCTCTTCAACCTCAATGGCCACATTGAGCAGGGTTTCCTTAAGCAGGCGCTCCCGGATTTTCCTGGACTGAACATTTTTACCCTCTTTGCCGGCAAAGGGTGAGGTGTTAATGGTAAACCGCATGAACACCGTGGGTTCGTCCACTGTAATCCTGGGCAGGGCCAGGGGATTTTCCCGGGTGCAGATGGTGTCACCGATTTTCACATCCTCAATGCCTGCCAGCACGACGATATCCCCGGTGTCTGCCTGGTCCACCGGCACCAGTGTTATGCCGTCATAGGACTGGAGTTTGGATACTTTAAGCTGTTTCTGGCCGCCGTCCTCATTCATGCACACCAGAGACGCGTTGGAGGCGGCAGACCCGTTGAACACCTTGCCAATGGCAAGGCGTCCCAGGTAATCGGAATAACCAAGGTCTGACACCAGCATCTGGAAAGGGGCGTCAGGATCATAGGACGGCGCGGGCATCTCATTGACAATGATATCAAAAAGCACCTTCAGGTTATCCACCTCTTCTTCCAGTTCCCGCTTGACAATCCCGTCCCGGCCAATGGCGTAGAGATAGGTGAAATCCAGCTGTTCGTCCGTGGCCCCAAGATCGATGAACAGGTCGTATACCATGTCCAGAACCTCGTCGGGCCGGGCATCCTTGCGGTCGATTTTGTTGATGATCACAAGTACGGGAAGTCCGGCCTCAAAGGTTTTTTTGAGCACAAACCGGGTCTGGGGCAGAGGACCCTCGGAGGCATCCACCAGCAGAATGGCGGAATCCGCCATGGAAAGGGCACGCTCCACCTCACCGCCGAAATCGGCATGGCCCGGGGTGTCAATAATATTGATCTTTACCCCGTTGCAGGTGACCGAGCAGTTTTTGGCGGCAATGGTAATGCCCCGCTCCCGCTCCAGATCCATGGAGTCCATGAGCCGGTCATCCACTTCCTGGCCTTCCCGGAACATCCCGCTCTGTTTAAACATGGCATCCACCAGTGTGGTTTTCCCATGGTCAACATGGGCGATGATGGCGACATTTCTTAATGAATCATTTACTGCACTGTTTTTTTTCATACGCTCCTGTTATCTAGATACCCGGGTGGTGCCGTCCGGTGCGGTCAACACCCGCACCCTGTCCCCGGGATAGATTGGTACATCCGCCTCCTGGACCACCACAATGGTGCGTCCTTTGTCAAGATTAACAACAATTTCAAAACCGTTTTTGGTTCCGGCTTCCTTTTCAATGGCTGCCCCCAGGGCAGCGCCAGCCAGAGCCCCGGCAACGGTGGCCACACGCCGGCCCGAGCCCTGGCCGATGGTGCTGCCGAGCACACCGCCGGTCACACCGCCGATGGCCCCACCGGCAACCGGGGGATTTGAGGCCTGGATGATGACAGATTTTACAGATTCCACAGTCCCTGTATCCACGGTCTGGGCCTGCATGGCCTGTTCATGGGTATATACATTTGGGCTGGATGACGCACATCCTGCCGTGGCCAGCATTGCTGCAGCCATAATGCAACCAATAAATTTCGTTCCTGATCCAACTATATTCATGTTTCACTCTCCCGGGTTTATACATAAAAAATGTGCGCCAAAGGCGCTTCACCCTCTTGTTTCTTGTTTCCAGTATCTTGATACTTGCTATTATACCGCCTGCAATCGGCAAAAGGAAGTAATCATTGCATGGGATAAAGTCAACGCCATGATAAAACTGCCTGGGGAATCCGGCAGAATCAACTAACTGTTGATTCTCGCTTGGGTGCCACCCCCGTTTGTATCCCGGCCAAAGAAAAATCAGCAATATGCCTGGCCAGTTTCCGGATCAATTCAGGAGTGATGGCCTGTCCCAGCAGGTATTCAAGGTCACTGCCCTTAATGTTCATAAAAATGCGGCATTGATTGATAATACTCAACTCACAGAATTTTATGTCCAGATCCGAAACCCCAGGTCCCATGATATCCCTGAGAATGCCGTGCAGTATCCGCCTTCCGGGCTCAATATTTTTATACCAGGAGTTTTGAATCAGCCCGGTGGGATTGAGAAATTCCATCAGATACAGCCGGTTGAACAGTGAGGCATCCCCTTCCACGGAAAAATTCTGAATCAGTGCCTGGATATAGGCCCGTAAACGGTCCTGGGCCGGCGTGGTAACCGGATCACTGAAATCCGGTTTCTCCTTTTCATACGCATGCTGCCAGGCCTTACCATACAGATTTCTTTTACCCCCAAAATAATAATTGACTGAAGCCAGGTTGCTTCCGGCCCGTTTACATATCTCCGAGATTCTGGCATCACGGTATCCTTTCTGGGCAAATACCTCGCAGGCTGCATTCAACAGGTTCAATTTGGTTTTTTTTCCGTCTTTTCTTTTAATCATAGGTATTTCCCTGGTATTGTAAAATGAAAATTAACCGTTGACATCATTTAAATCAATCTTTATAGAATATCAATCTATTATTTTAAAAACCTTTTTAAGATAATTAACCCAATTATGTAAGAGGAAATAACGCTCATGAAATCTATTCATCAAAAGGCCGTTATAACTGCAATGATACCGGTCTTGCTGCTGATTTTCCTGGCGGCGGGCTGCGGGCAGCAAGTCCCTCCCGGCACGTCAGTTCCCAGAGTGTCCGTCATGACCGTGCAGCCCAGAGAGATCAGGCTTAGCACTGAACTGCCCGGCCGTACCTCGGCTTACCGCATTGCGGAAATCCGGCCCCAGGTCAGCGGTCTGTTGCAGAAGCGCCTTTTTACGGAAGGTGCCGATGTCAAGGCCGGCCAGGTTCTCTACCAAATTGATCCTGCGCCGTTTCAGGCCGCCGTTGACAATGCCGATGCAAATCTTTCCGCCATGCTGAAAAGCACCGACCAGGCGCGCGCGGCGCTGAAAGCAAGCATTGCCGATGTGGCCCGGCTCAGGGTCACCCTGAAACTTGCCGAAACAAATCGAGGCCGGTATGAAACTGCCCATGATAAAAAAGCCGTCTCAACGATCCAGCGGGACGAGGCTGTGACCGAGGCCCGGGCTGCCGAATCCACATTAAAGGCCGCTGAAGCGCAGGTGGAAAGCAGCCGTGAAGCCGTGGCCGTTGCCCAGGCAACCATTGCCCAGGCCCGGGCCGAGTTAAAAACAGCCCGCATCAATCTGGGGTACACCAAAGTCACTGCACCCATTTCCGGCCGTATCGGCAGATCCGGTGTAACGGAAGGCGCCATCGTAACCGCCTATCAATCCGCAGCAATGACCACCATTCAACAGCTTGACCCCATTTATGTGGATGTGCCGCAATCCACCACTGAATTACTGCGCCTGAAGCAGCGGATAAAAGAGGGCCGGCTCCACCAGGACGGAACAGACCGGGAAATGGTCAAACTCATCCTGGAAGACGACACAAATTATCCCCAGGAGGGCAGTCTGAAATTCAGTGACGTCACCGTCGATCCGACAACCGGCTCCGTTATTTTGAGGATGGTGTTTCCCAATCCGGACAGAATCCTTCTGCCGGGCATGTTTGTCCGTGCGGTGATCAATGAAGGCGTCAACCCGCAGGCCATCCTTATTGCCCAGCAATGTGTATCCCGCGATCACAGAGGAAACCCTTTTGTGTTGATTGTCGATGCCGGAAGCAAGGTCGTACTGCGTATGATCACCCTTGACCGTGCCATCGGCGACGAATGGCTGGTCTCGGCAGGCCTTACCCCCGGGGACCGGGTGATTGTCGAGGGGATGCTGATGCTGCGGCCCGGAACAACGGTCAATACAGTCCCTTTTAGTGAATCAGAAACCGTATCCGGGCCTGGGGCCGAATCCGGCGCACCGGCGGTACCGCGTGAAGATGGGGGTGCCTGATGTTATCTCGATTCTTTCTGGACCGGCCTGTCTTTGCCTGGGTCATCGCCATCATTATTATGACCGTGGGCTTACTGGCCATCTACAACCTGCCCATATCCCAGAATCCGTCCATTGCCCCGCCGTCCATCGCCATTGATTCCTATTATCCCGGCGCCTCGGCCGAGACCGTTGAAAATACCGTAACCCAGATCATTGAGCAGAAAATGACCGGTTTGGGCGATATGATCTATTTCTCCGGCACCAGTTCGTCCTCCGGCGCATCCCGCATTGAGCTGACCTTCACCCCGGGGACCGATCCGGATCTTGCCTGGTCCAAGGTGCAGAACAAGCTCCAGCTGGCCATGGCAAGCCTGCCCGATGTGGTCCAGCGGCAGGGGGTCAAGGTCAGCAAGTCCACCCGGAACTATTTGATGATCGTGGGGCTGATCTCCGAGGACGGCAGCATGGACGGCCTGGACCTGCGGGACTACGCCCAGTCCAATCTGGAAAAGGTCCTGTCCCGGGTTCGGGGGGTGGGCGAAGTTGAGAATTTCGGCTCCCAATATGCCATCCGGGTCTGGGTCGATCCCGACAAGCTGACCAATTATCAATTGACCATGGAAGATGTTATCCTGGCACTTCAGGACTACAATGTCGAGGTTTCCGCCGGTCAGTTCGGCGGGGCCCCGGCCCGGGAGGGGCAACGGATGAATATATCCATTGTCGTTCAGCAT
>NZ_JBFXHE010000355.1:0-4644 GCF_050177295.1 Desulfobacter sp. | reverse complement strand
ACAGGTTGTCTCGCTTTTTCCCGGCCGGCAAGCAGAACGCAGATTTATACCTTTTGTCGCAGTGCATGAATTTGAGGCGCTGCTTTTCAGCGATGCCGGAATTCTTGCCGGACAACTGGGGATAGATGAATCTAACGTGGCAACGGTTATTTCAGCGTGTGGCTCACCTGAAAAAATCAATAATGATCCTTTGACGGCTCCTTCCAAGCGCCTGGATGCCTGGTCAGCCAATGGGAAGTTTCTTAAAACCACCATGGGCATAGCCATTGCCCAGGAGATCGGCATAGACAAGATTCGAAACGCATGTCCTCTTTTTGATGCGTGGCTGACAAGGTTTGAAGAGATCCAGAGAGGTTTCCAATGATCGACCAATGGTTAAAAAAAGACCTGCGGGACATATATGAGCAGCACACCGTGGCTGTATTGATTGATGAATCCGGGGATGCAGAATTCTTCCTGAGAATCTTTGAGGGTGAATATACCATCCACCGGGTAAAATCAGAAATTGAAGAACTGCATGTTAAGTATCTCATTGAGAAAACCCAGCCCAGCCCCGAACGCTTTCTCATTTATACCCGGTCAAAAAAGGATGAACTTAAATTTATCCGGGAATATTGCGAGACCTGCGGATGTCTGGAGATCCGGTATCTGCAGAACTATATCAAGGACAAGGTCCACCAGACCCTGAATCTGAATATCAACCTTCCCCGGGAAGAGCTTATCGCTGCAGCCAAAGTCAGTGTCGGGAAAGACCGCACCTACTGGATGGATCTCAGTCACAAGGGGGCGACCGAAATATTTGACCTGAATAAAGAGCTGTTGCCCTTTGTTCATGATCCTGACAAATATTCGAAAGAAAAATATGATGCCCAGCTCCGGGAGACCTTTTTCAGAAAGGTCAACGAGCTGATCGGGCAGGATTATTTGAACAAGCCTGCCTCTACCCTGGCGGAAGAAGTGGTGAAGGCCATGCTTGACGGCCTGGCAAAGGGCAGCTGCAATAAAACGCTCGAAACGGTTTATAACAGCTGGCTCGACTCTGTTTCCTACGGTGATTCATTCAACGAATATCTTGACCACTATACAGTTTGTTCAGATATAGATAGCTGGAATGTCAGTATCCATCATCCCTTCCGCCAGGTGGATGAACGATGGTTGGCTGAAATCGGTGCAACCCTTTCGGATAAATCATCCTTTCCAAAAACACTGGCCAAATTGCGTCAACGCAATCAAAGCAAACAGGCTCAGACCCTTGGTATTTGCTTCTGGGGTGATGTGATCCCCCTGCTGGAATTTGATCCAAAGGACATTGCCTACCTGAGTTCTTTTGGTGAATGTGTCGAGTTTTACAAAAAACATTTTTGCAAACTTGATACCGCCATCCGAAACCTCTATGCACAGTTCCTTAATAAAAAAACGCTCCTTGAACCATTTCAGGAACTTTACAAAGAGTACGTCACTATTTTCCTCGACAAATGGTTCAAGTATTGGAGCGACTACAAAGAAACCCAAACCGGAACCCTGCAGCGGATTATCGACGATGCCGGCGGCTTGAAGACCGCAGTTATTGTCGGGGATGGCGTTGCCTATGAAATAGCGGAACGGGTTGCTTCAAAGGTTAAGGGGTCGGTAACGCTTAAGAAGGATTCTATCCTTGCGGATATCCCTTCCGAAACCGAAAATAACATGAGCCGTATTTATATGGCCAATGGGATTACAGAAGCGGTCCAAAGCAACCGCGAAAAATATCTGGTGGAACAGAACCCTGATCTCAGTTTTGATTTCATCCGGCTGGATGAGGTTCATGAAGAGGCTCGGCCCGGGCAGATTTTAATTTGTACCTATAAAGACATTGATGACATGGGTGAGAAACTCCAGCAAAAGGCGCTGAAATATTTTCCTGAAATCATCGATTTCTTTGCCGACAAGATCTCCCTTCTTCTGGCCGGTGGTTATGCCAGAGTCTATCTTATTACAGATCATGGGTTCGTGCTGACAGGATTATTGAGTGACGCCGATAAGATTGGTGTTTCACCAAAAGGCGATTTTGACAAAGCAGAACGCTATATCCGTACAGAAACAAGGCAGGCTGACCTGACACCCGGGCTGATCGAGGCTGAGAAAAATTACAGGCAATTCAAATACATCTACTTTGCCAGGAATATGAATCCATTCAAAACACCGGGATTGTATGGCTTTTCCCATGGCGGTGTGTCGCCCCAGGAATTGGTGACACCGTACTTCTGTTGGGAAAGATCCGGCGCATCGCTGGTTTTGCTGTCTGTATTGATTCAAAACAAAGGGGATTTAAGAGATGTCACCGGAGAACTCTTTTCAATCAAAATTAAGGCAGATAAAGGAACCGAAGATCTGTTTTCTATGGATAGGAGGGTCTATCTGGTCTTTTTTGCCAACAAGGCACAGGTGAATAAAAGCGATGTATTTGCCATTCAGCAAAATGAGCAGCTTACCAAGGAATATACGTTTGATGGCCATTCAGAACTCGAAGTCCTTCTTCTGGATGCTGCCACTAAACAGCAGCTTGACCGGGCCATCATAAAACAAAATAAAGATAGAGATTTAGGCGGGCTTCTCTAAGGATAAGGAATTGATCATGGCAGTATTGAATGACTTGGACATAAAACTTCTGGAGCACTTTAGGGGATACGTGGTCAAGAAAGATCTTGTCCTGTCTGTTAAGGTTGGGGCCAATGTGCCTGTATTTGTGCTTGAATATTTAATTGCCAACTCATGTTCCACTGATGATGAAGAGAAAATTCGTATTGGAATGGAAAACGTAAAAAAGGTTCTCAGTGAGCATTATGTGAACCCTGAAGAAAGCGCTCTGATTCATTCAAAAATCCGTGAAAGAGGCCGCTACAAGATCATTGACAAGATTTCCGTCGAACTGGATTCCAAGAAGGATATTTACTGGGCAAAACTGCAGAACAGTAATATCAAAAATGGAAATATAAACGACGAGTTGGTGAGACAACATGAAAAAATGCTGATGGGCGGAATATGGGCGATTATTGATGTGGAGTATGATCCCAACATAAAGATTGGCCAAAACATATTTCCGTTTGTCATTACCGAGATCAAGCCGATTCAACTTTCCAATTTTGACAATAGCAAGATCATCAATAAGCGCAAAGAGTTTTCCAAAAGTGAATGGCTTGACATTTTGTTGCGCAGTTGCGGATACGAGCCCAATTCAGAAGGTTTCTCCGACCGAATCAAGATGCTCCTGCTTTCCCGCTTGCTTCCCATGGTTGAGTCAAATTTTAACTTTATTGAGTTGGGACCTCGCTCAACCGGCAAATCCTTTGTATTCAAAGAACTCACCCCTTACGCCGTATTAATTTCAGGTGGCCAAGGTACCGTAGCGAAGATGTTTGTTCATGGGTCTACCGGGAAAGTGGGTGCCGTGGGACAGTGGGATGCAATCTGTTTTGATGAAGCCACTGACAAAATTTTTAAAGATCGGGATGCGATCCCTCTCATGAAGGACTATATGGAATCCGGCTCGTTCTCCCGGGCGGGTGCCGGAGGTGAAATTACAGGGGTTGCATCCATTATCTTAAACGGGAACATTAATCAGCCGGTGGAGACGGTCCTTCAAACTTCCCATCTATTTAGCCCTCTATCCGATGAGGTGAACAGCGATACGGCCTTTTTAGACCGTATTCATTTTTATTTGCCGGGATGGGAGTTGATTAAATTTTCCCCTAAACACTTCACGTCCAGCTTTGGGTTCAGCACGGATTATTTTTCCGAAGCACTCAAATCCTTTAGACGAGTCACCTATACCGACGCAATCGAAAAATATTATTCACTGGGAACCCATCTGAAGCAGCGTGATACCAAACCGGTTAAAAAGATCGTTTCAGGTTTTATCAAGCTGATGCATCCGGACGGCGAATACACCAAAGAGGATATCAAAGGATATTTGGAAATTGCACTTGAAATGCGTCGACGTGTTAAAGAACAGTTGAAGCGTATCGGGGGCATGGAGTTCTGGGATACCAATTTCTCTTACATAGATAAAGAGAGTCAGGAAGAAATTTTTGTTGGCTTACCTGAAGAAAAAGGCTCTCACCTTATCGAGAATACACCATTACCTCCAGGGGTCTGCTATACAAGTACAAGTGATGGGGAAAATGTTGCACTGGTGCGAATTGAGACTGTTGCAGTCGCCGGTTCTGGGAAACTGAATATTACCGGAATTAGCAGCACTACCGTTAAAGAAAATATCAAAAACACCTATCAGTACATTAAGGCAAACGAGAAAACAATCCTCAGTGACCGGCACTCCTTGAAAAATTATGATATCACCATTCAGGTGACCAATCTTCTCGGTGCGGTGATTACATCCGGCATTGGATCAGCCGTTTACATTGCCATTGTATCGGCCCTTTACAAAAAAAATCTCAAGGTCGGTCTTGCAGTACTCGGAAATATATCCGTAGGAGGGGCCATTGAACGGGCGATCAACTTTGCAGATAAAGTCACCGTGTTGTCCGAAAACGGGGCCAAAAGTGTAATTGTCCCAATGGATAATCTCAATGAACTTTCGAACGTACCCCCTACTGTTCTGGGAAATACCGACGTGCCATTCTATCAGAATAACCAGATGCTGATGCA
>NZ_JBFXHE010000354.1:0-4652 GCF_050177295.1 Desulfobacter sp. | reverse complement strand
CTTTCCGGGGCAGATGATATAGACCAGGTTTTAACCACCCTTTCCGGGTCTCTTGTTGTGGACGGGGAACAGGGGGCCGGTTTTACCCAGGAAGGCCAGACCCTGATAGAGGAGTCCGCTGCCGAATACGAAGAAAAGCGGGACGCGTACCAGGAAAGCCAGGGGGAGGATCTGCCTTCTTTTGACTCTGACCCGGAGCCGGAGCCGGAACCAGAACCGGAACCGGAACCAGAACCAGAACCAGAACCAGAACCGGAACCGGAACCGGAACCGGAACCAGAGCCGGAACCGGAACCGGAACCGGAACCGGAACCAGAACCAGAACCAGAGCCGGAACCAGAACCCGACCCGGGAAGCGGCGGTGTCACGGACAATACGCCGCCCTCTGTGACCATCACAGACAATACCGATGGCACGGCCACGGGGGCTGTGACCTATACCTTTACCTTCAGCGAAGCGGTAACCGGGTTTACGGTTGATGATGTAAACGTCACCGGCGGCGCCAAAGGAGTATTTACCACGGTTTCCGGTACGGTTTACACCCTTGTTGTGACGCCCTATGCGTCCAGCACCACAGATATTACCGTGGATGTTGGGAGCAATGTGGCCATGGATGCGGCGGGCAATGGCAATACCATGGCCACACAATCCGTTCAGGCTGTAAATACCACCGTCACCGATAGCGTAGCGCCTAATATAACATCTGACGGAACGGCATCAGCAATAGACGAGAACAGCAGTGCCAATCAGGTAATTTACACAGTTTCGGCAACTGACACCGACGATGAAAGCAACGATCTCAGTGGTGATTTGACCTTTAGCCTGAAAAGCGGAACAGACGTAGATGCGGGAAGATTCACCATTGATTCTGACTCTGGAGAGGTAACCCTCACAGAAATCCCCGATTATGAAACCCAGGACAGTTACAGCTTCACAGTGATTGCGACGGACGAAGCGGGTAATTCAGATGAACAGACGGTGACACTCAGTATCAATGACTTGGACGAAACCGCCCCGCAATTCTCTAGTTCCACGGCCACAGCGGGCGCCATTGATGAGAACAGCAATGCGAACCAGGTAATTTATACAGCTTCTGCAACCGACACCGATGATGAAGGTAACGATCTCAGTGGAGATTTGACCTATAGCCTGAAAAGCGGAACAGATGTGGATGCAGGCAAATTGACTATAGATGCCGACTCCGGTGAGGTAACCCTTACCGAAAATCCCGACTATGAGACCCAAGACACCTACAGCTTCACAGTGATTGCTACGGATGAAGCGGGAAATACAGATGATCAGGCGGTGACGCTTAGTATCAATAACTTGGATGGAACCGCCCCGCAATTCTCTAGTCCCACGGCCACAGCGGGTGCCATTGATGAGAACAGCAATGCGAACCAGGTAATTTATACAGCTTCTGCAACCGACACCGATGATGAAGGCAACGATCTCAGTGGTGATTTGACCTATAGCCTGAAAAGCGGAACAGATGTGGATGCGGGCAAATTGACTATAGATGCCGACTCCGGTGAGGTAACCCTTACCGAAAATCCCGACTATGAGACCCAAGACACCTACAGCTTCACAGTGATTGCCACAGATGAAGCGGGAAATACAGATGAGCAGGCGGTGACACTTAGTATCAATGACTTGGAAGAAACCACTTTTGACGGAAACTATGCGGTTGTGACGGCTGATGGTATTTTTGCCGATGATGGTGACGGTGTCAAGACTAACTTGGAAACCTATGAATTGAAGGGTACGGAACTTTCTTACTGGCTTTCCCATGGCAACCGCACCATTGTATTCAATGACAGATCTCAGGATGGGGACGGTAACGATGATCCCATAAACCTTTCAGGGTTCGGGGAGGGGGATAAAATCAAACTGTCCGGAGCCTTTTACACCAATGTGTTTGGAATCCCTCAAAAGAACTTTTCCTATTATACGAATGGTCGCACCGCAGGCTGGTGTAATTCTGTCAGTCCATGCGAAGGTGTCACGACATATGGCACTAATAAACTTTGCTATGGCACGAATAATAGCACCATGGGAACCCTTGCAAACAATATACCCGTACTGCTGGATTTGTCGCACCCGGAAAGCATCATTTCTTTTGCATAGTTTTTCGCCGGTACAGATGGATATTATTTACAAGCTGTGGAAAGCCCTGCTGACCCACGGCAGGGACGGGGCGGAAAAATACTGCAAGCAGCAAACCGGTTCAGGTCTCCCCGAAGAATTGACTGGACTCATCACAATGATGCAGAACCGGAGGGCTTTACACCGATTTTTAATGCAAACGGCAGCCCAGGAAAAAAGCATGCAGGGCTGGCATGCCCTGTTCAGGGGCATCGCGCGTCTGGCCTTGGGAGACAGGGAACAGGCAGAAATTCTGTTTAAAGCCGCCTCCGGCACGGAAGCTTGCCGTGCGCCGTCCTTTGTTTATCTGGGCAATATTTACCTGCTGCAAAACGAAACAGACCTTGCATGGGAGACCCTCAGGGAGGGGATTTCCTTGGACAGGACCATTGGGGAATTCCACCTGATTGCCGCCCGGCTGCATTTGGCGGTGGAAGCCTTTGACAAAGCTCAGGACGAACGCGCCATAGCCGTTGAAAAGGGCGGCTATTCCCGCCTGGGACTGAAATCCCTGGACATGGAAGAGATGATGGCCCGGAATCGCTTTGACCAGGCAGCGGCTGCCGCAGCAAATCTGCTCCGGGACGGGCTTGCCGGAGCCTCCTTGGAAGAAATTGCATTCGTGGGCCTGAGGGTGTTGATGCTCTGCGGCGCTTTTGACGAAGCGGACCGCTTCCTGGATCAGGCCCTGGAAAAAGATCCTGAAAATATTATCCTACTCATATACCGGGCAGATATTGCTGTACTCAGGGGGCGGTATCTTGCGGCGGGCCAGGCCGTGTCCCAGGCCCTGGCAATAGCCGGGGAAAATATTTCCCTGCTGGTGAGAAAAGCGCAATTGACCGGAAAAGCATTTTCTCCTGCCCAGGGGCTGGGCGCCCTGGATCGTATCGTGGAAAAGATGCAGAACAAGCCCCGGCCCAACCTGGCCGTGTACCAGGCCATGTACGGGGATATCCATTTTGAGCTGGATAATGTCAAGGCGGCGGTCAAGGCCTATGAAGCGGCTCTGCAGACAGATGCCAAATGTGTTCCGGCCCTGGCCGGCCTGGCCAATGTGATGATGGTGGAAGGGAAACTGGACAGGGCCCGGGAACTTCAGGATCTTCTGTATAAGCTAACGCCGGTCCGGGCCATGCAGGCCATGATCAACAATGAGCGGATGCCCGGCGATGACCGGAACATCCAACGAATGGCAGCCATGGCCAAAAAGCCGGGAACGCCTTTGCAGATGAGGGCCTCTTTGAACCTGTCCCTGGCCCGGATATACCAGAAGCAAGAACATGTTGACCTGTCAATGGATTATGCGGATAAGGCCAACGCGCTGTTCCGTAAATGTCTTTCGTTTGACCCTGAAAAGGGCGCCCGGCAGGCAGACCGGATTATCAGCCGCATGACCCGGGAATTCTTCGACAGCAGGCAGGGGTTCGGGACAGCCAGTTCCCTGCCCCTGTTTATCCTGGGAATGCCCAGATCCGGCACCACCCTGGTGGAACAGATCCTGGGCAGCCACTCCGCTGTTTTTCCCGGGGGAGAGCTGGGGCAGATGCCGCGCATGTGGAGACGCCTGCAGGTCTGGGAGCAGCGCATGGGATCTGATTTTCAGAAGATCCCCGATTGCATCCTGGAGTTGAACCAGAGCCAGAGCGTGGCCTTTGCCCGGAAAGTGGAAGAAGAATACCGGGAATTCATGCCCCAAGATCCCGGTAAAATCCATATCACAGACAAGCTCCCCCATAATTTCACTAATATCGGCCTGATCAAGCTGTTATTCCCCAAAGCCAAAATTATTTATTGCCGGCGCCATGCCGGCGCCATTGCCATTTCAAACTACTTTGTAAGCTATAAGGCGATGCATGGGGGCATGGGGTTTGCCAGCGACCTGGCGTGGATCGGAACGGAAATCGGCAACTGTCGGCGCCTCATGGCCCACTGGAAGGCCATATTCGGAGACAGCATCCATGTGGTGGACTACGAACAACTGGTGGCGGAACCGGAATCTGTCATAAAATCCATGCTGGATTATCTGGGGCTCCAATGGGAGGAGGGTGTCCTGGCCTTTGACCGGCTGGAACGGCCCGTTAAAACAGCTTCTCTGGCCCAGGTGCGCAAGCCCCTGTACAAGGGTTCCAGAGACAGGTGGCGCAGGTATGAACACCGGCTCCGGCCCATGTTCGAGGCCCTGGACCGGCGCCTGGCAGATCCTGTGCCCGCCCCGGTTCCCCTGCCGCCCCACGAACCCAGCCTCTTTCTCAGGGGCATGGATCTGCTCAAGGCCGGGCAAAATCCGGAAGCAGAAGCGCTTTTCCGGGAAATCCTGGACATCTATCCTCGCCACGCGGCAGCCATGCACATGCTGGGCGCCGCCTATTCCAACCAAGGCAAAATCCTGCCCGCCCACCAATGCATGAAACGCTCCATCCAGCTCCATCCGGGCAATCACACCTGGTACGGCAACCTGGCAATTATCCTGGACCATATGCGAAGACCGGAGGAAGCTGCTGAAA
>NZ_JBFXHE010000353.1:0-4654 GCF_050177295.1 Desulfobacter sp. | reverse complement strand
GATCCGATATGGATTCAAATGCCGTGTTAAAAATATCACAAAGCAAATCAAGCGCCTTTGGTCCATTGGGCTCACTGCCGTACAAATGAAAATGGTGAAGGGAAAAATGCCGGGACTCGGTGACAATAAAGGCCCAGTTCCGGTACGGATGGGACAGTTCCTTTAAAAAGGTTTCCAGGCGGCTGACAATGCCCACATATCCTTTAAAAAAGTCAAGAAGCAGAAGATACCGTTCATCAATGGTGACGTCTGCCCGGGTATCTGAAAGGTTGACTTCAAGGGCTTTTGATTTCACAGAAATGACCTCTTTGTTCTTTTATGATGGTGGAAAAGGATTTTTAAAACGCTTTAGTTTATCATGACTGCCCTGGTTTGTAACCTAATGTTTTGGGCTAATTTCCATTTGTGCCTGGTATCAATTACAATATTTTGAAATAAGAGATACCATCGGTTTATATTTTTTTTGTAAATTGATTAAGGGTATAGTTGATGGCTTTGCCAAGAAGGCTTTTTTTTGGGGGGGGGGCACATCCATGAACTTTCGACGTGCGTGTATCCAGCAAGCAACATGAATGTCTACTCCAATTCGGTGAAACTGTTTTTCCTGTCGGTAGAAAGGCCGCATCCTTTATTATCGCTTTCAGTTCGGTATCCAATTTTTCCAATTGATTTTCTTTTCCCGGAATTATAACATGCCAAAATAACGCCAGGATCAATAACATTCATTACAGCAAATGGGGCCTTTATTTTTTAGAAACTCCCTAAGTACATCTTGTTTTTGTGATAAGCGGTTGTAATTTTCTTAAATCATTATGAGTTTCAAGCTGGGAAGCCATTTTGCGAAGACAGATTTTCCCTAAATGTTTAATTACACCCAAACTGCTGGCATAAGAAATTTCTTATTGCTGATTTTGTTCTTTTGTGCATTTAGACCCATTAATCTAAGAAACTTATTATGGAAAGCGTCAGTCAAACCCTGAAAACCAATCTGAAAATCATGAACTCACGGGTGACAAAGCATGCCATCTATGGAGTGCTAATTGCTGTTGTTGCACTGGTACTTGCCACGCTGATTTCCTGTCACATGCAGTATGCTGCCATCACTATAAACTTTCTTATTGAGACCCAAAAGAATACTCCTACTCTTTGGTTTCTTAATGCCATGCCTTTTATTTTTGCCTTCTGGGGTCAATATGTCAGCTCCATCATGGCGTATGAGGCAAGTACGATGCTCATTGACCAGACGTCTGATCTGAGAAAACAGACTGCCGATCTGGAGTATAAGGCCGCCCATGACGCCACCCACGATCATCTAACAGATTTACCAAATCGCGTACTCCTGAAGGACAGACTTGAGCAGGCCTTGCACAGTGCTATACGTGACGATAAGAAATTAAGCCTGTTTTATATGGATTTGGAAAACTTCAAGGAGATTAATGATACACTGGGTCACTACAGTGGGGACAGGTTGCTGAAAAATGTTGCCCTGCGTCTGAAAGGGCTCATCAGAAAATCCGATACCCTGGCTCGATCGGGTGGAGATGAGTTTGCCCTGCTTATGCCGGTGATTGAGAATAGTGAAGATGTTCACATCATTTTGCAAAAAATCAAAAACGCTTTCCTGGCTCCCTTTGTTATTGAAGGATTAAAACTTGTGGTACAGGCAAGCATTGGTATCGCCATATTTCCGGATCACGGCAAGGACGGCGATACCCTAATGCAGCGGGCCGATGTGGCAATGTATGCTGCTAAAGAGGACAGTAAGCGGTTTACCATATACTCTACCAAGCTTGACAAACACAGCCCCCATCGCCTTACCCTAATGGGAGAGTTGCGCCAGGCCATTGAAAACGACGAGTTGCTGCTTCATTTTCAGCCAAAAATAGATGTGAAGAGAAGGGATGTGAGTGGCGTTGAGGCGCTTGTCCGGTGGCAGCATCCCGAGCATGGATTCATGCCTCCGGATGAGTTTATTCCCCTGGCTGAACGGACAGGACTCATCAAGCCTTTATCCATATGGGTTTTTAAGCATGCCTTGTCCCAGGCAATTAAGTGGCATGAGAGTAACCTTAAGCTGACTGTTGCAGTCAATCTGAGTCCCACGACCCTGCTTGACGCCGATCTGCCGGACACCATTACCGGAATTCTGGCCCAATATGCATTGCCGCCAGAGTTTATTATTATAGAAATCACTGAAGGAACGATCATTAAAGATCCAGATCGTGCTTTGGAAATATTGACCAGACTGTCAGATATGGGGATTAAAATTTCTATTGATGATTTCGGCACGGGCTATTCGTCATTGGCTTACTTAAAAAAATTACCGGCATCTGAAATTAAAATCGACAAATCGTTTGTCATGGATATGCTCAAGAATGAAAGTGATGAAGTCCTTGTCCGGTCGACCATTGACCTTGGTCATAATCTCGGCCTGAAAGTTGTTGCCGAAGGTGTGGAAAATAAAAACACGGCAGCACGACTCAAAGCCATGGGCTGTGATGTGCTGCAAGGGTATTATTTCAGTAAACCCTGTAGGGGTAGTGAGTTGACGGAATGGGTTCGTACTCTGCACAACGACAAAAATGCCAACCCTGAGATTTGATCACACAACGGTTTGCATCAGCACCTCAGAAATTGAAAGGGTATGCCCAGTATGTCATTGCGAAAACTCAACTGGTTGGATAAATCTGAAAACCGAGGAAGAGAAAGAAAAATTTATTTTTTATGTTTTTGAGCATGACAAAGGATACAACAGGATTATTGAGTGCATAGATAGCTGGTTTGCAGGAGTGCGACCTCGTGAAGAAGATGCTCCCGACCTTCAGCGTTTAAAACAGGAGAAGGGTGCAGGAGGGCTTCAGAAAGGTATCGGTAAAAAAGCCGCCAGATTTTGTTAATGCGTGATATACCATCCTCTGATGGTGCATATCAGGTTGAATACATCGGAATGGCAAAAATGTTGCAAATTTATAGGCCCAATGACCATATAGGGGTCTGCTCACGAAACGGAAAAAATAACCTGCTAAGACGAAGGGTGTGCTGAAGCTGGAACCCACCTGTATAATGTTGGGATTGAAACACCTAAATTTTGTGCTACATCACGGGCCGGGACTCCATTTGACAGCAGCTTCTTTGCCGATTCGATTTTGGGGTTTTTGGCACAATGCGCCGAAAAGGATCATTCCAGTATACCCTGTGTTTTCTGGCCACTACAGCTATATATTTTCGACATCTGTTGAATGATCTCGTTCATATTGACAGGCTCAGGATGTTTATTGAACTCATAGCGCCCGTGAAGATTGATATGCTGCCAGGCAACAGGAGAGACTTTGACGAGCCAGGCAGAGTTTTCAATATTTCCGGCGTTGTTCATGTGGTCGAGAAGACCTTATAATATAGCGGCGTTATAGCAGATAATGCAGTTGGTTATCAGACGGCTGCATTTTTCTCAGACCTGTTGCTCGTATTCTCTCTTAAAACGCAGCTTCCCGAAATTGGCATAGGCCACAGTCTGACGTAACTGATGATAACTCTCACCGCGATTCAGTACCCGTTGCACATCATGTGTAGCTTAGCAACTGGTTCAAATTCTGGGGTGCATTATACTTTTTTTTAATCCCTGCCTTGACACAGGTTCCAGCTTGCTTATCTTAACCGACTCTTATAATATAAGATCACTATCTATCGAAACCGTATTCAATTGAAAATTAAAATCTAAACCGTTTTTTTTTAATCTGGTGAACATTTAATGTGAGGAGTAAGAACCATGAATAATGATCCGTCTCAATTTACACTGTACAGTGGCGGGCACAGAGGCGCTGAAGCCGAATTTGGAAAACTTGCAGAGAAATACGGCGTCAAGGAGGTTAATTTTTCCTTTGAGGGTCATACGATTGAAAGGGATACAGGCATACGGATGCTGAACCAGGAGGCGCTTGAAAAAGGGAATATCTCAATGGATATTGTCTCGGCCCGTCTGGGCAGATCCTTTTCAAAAGGCAATAAAATCAGAAAGGTTATCCAGTCCATTTTTCATATGGTCAATAACGGATACCAGGTTTTTGCCGTGGGGTGGATCCTGCCGGACAAGACCGTTAAGGGCGGCACCGGATGGGGTGTGGAGTTGGGCAAACTGTTCAACCGTCCGGTTTTTGTCTATGAACAGGACAGGAAGGCCTGGTTTTCCTGGGTGAATAATGAATGGCAGATGGCCACCCCCGTGATTCACCATAAAAACTTTGCAGGAACAGGTACCCGGAATCTTACCGACGATGCTGCCGCTGCAATGCAGGACCTATTCGAGCGCAGTTTCAAATAGCGTGTGTATGGCAGAAAAATTTGTAATACTGATTGCAAATTTTTCTGCGCTTTGCACCTGGGCAACTTTATCTAAACGGGAGATTAGATATTGTGGCTCATTTTAAATCCTGTCCTAAAATTGCGACCAAAAACAGGACAGAGAATTCATGTGCAATGGTCAAGAAGCCTGAAAAATAGGGAAAGACCAGGAAGCGAATTAATGGCCTCCCCCAAATCCGTTATAATCAGGATTTTGCAAGCACAACGTTTTGTATATCGGTATCGATTTTTTTTCGGTAGCGGGTGATGGCCGATTCGTTGGACATAATCATATCCAGCTGACGGGTGTGCATGA
>NZ_JBFXHE010000352.1:0-4661 GCF_050177295.1 Desulfobacter sp. | reverse complement strand
GAACGCATGGAGACCCTTCTGGGAATTCTTTTTGACGCCAGCGGCACCTGGCCCCAGCGGGATGCTGTGTTCTGGTCCTGCTATGCCATGGGATTCCGGGATGAGAACATCAGGGAAAGAATCCGGGCCATGATGCTTAAATTCATTGAATTCGGGATTGAAGAGATCGCGGGCTGGGAAGAGACCGGGCTAGCCAGTGTAGAAAATAAAAAAAGAGCTTCCGCCAAAATTTTTGCCTTGTCAGAGGGCTTCGGTATTGTGAAAAATTCACTGGACGATCCAGAGCTTATTAAGGAGGTTGCCGACTTTTTTAAAACTACGACCTTAAAAATTTTAAATTGCAAATCAGCATTAAATCAAGAACAGCCCTGAATACCTTGCTTTGCTGTTCCCGGCAAAGCTGTTTTTACATTTTTTTTTTCAATTTCTATAAAATTAGCGCCACAGACAGTGAAATAAAGGAGAGTACCGTCGACATCATCACAGCTGTGGATGCCAGTTCCACATCTGAATTTAGTTGAGCGGACAATACGTAAATAGCCGTGGAGGTGGGCAGGCTGAAATAAATCATGCCTGTTTTGAATGCTGTGCCAGACACGGAAAACAACGTAAGCATAATATAGCCTGTGACCGGCAGGATAAACAGTTTGATGCCGGCAGCGGCCAGGGCATTGGGCCAATGCCGGGAAATGCCTGCAAAACCGAGGGTGCCGCCCATGGAGATCAGGGCAAGGGGCAGCGTCATGGAGGCCACCAGGGCAAGAAAGTTATTGATAAATCCGGGTAAACGATATCCGGTACCGGATAAGAGCAAGCCCGCGGCACACCCAATGATCAGCGGATTGGAGACCAGCGCCCGTAATAAAATCCCCAGGCGTTGGCCCGGAGACGGGGTGCGGCCTGAATGCCAGATCAGTACGGCAACCGAAAGGACATTGATGACAGGAATCAGGCATCCGACAAGGATACTGAAGAGTCTTACGCCCTCTTCTCCGAGGACGGTAAGTACGGTGGCCATGCCGATATAGGTGTTGAACCGGAATGAAGCCTGGAAAAAAGATCCAGCCGCCTTGTCCGGCATTTTGGTTGTGCGTATGTAAACATAAGAGAACAGGGAAACCAGAAAGACGGCAGCCAGCCCGGCCAGAATAAGGCCGGCTTCGGATGCGTCTGTGCCCGTGGACTTGGCTGTTTTCCAGAAAAGCATGACCGGGAAAAAGATATAGTATACCAGTTTATCAAGGGTGTGTAAAAATTCATCCGACGTCATGCCCCGGTGCTTGAGCCCATAGCCCAATGCCATCATGGCCAGCAGGGGGAACAGGGTGTTGAGTATAATCATTTTCGCGGTTTTTAAACCATAAATATCTTGTTGGGTATTGTGCTCAGAAAACGGCTGCCGGTTTCCGTTATCTGGATCACGCTCTCTATGCCTGCGGCGAACCGGTCCTTAAAAATAAATTTCGGCTCCACGGCAAACACCATTCCCGGTTCAAGCAGTGTGCTTCGACCCTTTGAAATAATGGGGTCTTCCACCAGTTCGAGACCAAGGCCATGTCCTATAAATTTGGATTTTAATCCGGGAAATCCCAGGAATTGTTCCCCATATCCAAGCTTGTCTGCCATGGTCACGGCGATCTGAAAGAGGGTCTTCATGGCAACGCCGGGTTTCATGGCTTCTTTGACATGGAAAAGAATGTCAATGGCTGCCTGGCTTGCGGCATCGGCCTGGCGGTCCATTTTTCCGGCCACAAACATCCGGGATTCATCCATGTGATAGCCAAATGCCATGGTGCCGAAATCAATGAGTATGGGGTCATTTTTTTCAATCACCCGGGTGCCGGCACCAAAGGGAAAAGCGGTGTACATGCCGGTGCCGCATACCGGAGAATCCAGTGCGCCGGACTGCCCCCCGCTTGCACCGCCCATGATGTGGAAGGTAAACCCGACGGATCTGTAATGGCGTACCTGCATGCGGCCCGAGTGCCCCTGGGTCCTGGCAAAGGCCTCAATGCGGCCGGCCAGATCTGTTTCCCGGATGCCGGGTTCAAGGTTTTCGGCTATAAAGTCAAATACCCGGCTGGATATTTTTGCCACATCCTGCATGATGCCGATTTCATATTCTGACTTTATTGCCCGGCAGGAGATGATCAGGGGGGAGGCATCCTGCCAGGTACAGCCAAAAAACAGCGACTGATAAAACCTGAAATCCCTGACCGGGACAAGGTCAAAGGCGATGCCCATGGTTTTTGCAAAACCACCGTGGCTGTCCTTGATAATCTGGGGAATTTCCGTGATTGAATAAACCGGTACAATCTGGGTCAACGGACTTTCGGCAACCGCCCTGGGAAGGTATTTTTTTACGAATAAAAGGGGCTCATGTTCCAGGGTCACATATAGCCAGGCATCCTGTGCTGAGCCGCTGAAGTAGTAATAATCCGGTCTGTGGGTCAGAAATACCCCGTCTACGCCGGCCTGGGCCATCTTCTCTTTCAGGGTTTGTATCCGCCGGCTGATTTCTGTTGCAGGGGTCAGATCCAGGGGTAAAAGCTTATCTATCATTTTCTTCACAATTTTTTTGTTTATACTTAAATTCACTCATTTGTTTTATCAATATATTCGGAATTTAATAAAGTATAATCCTTGCTTTTTAAACTGTAAAAGTCCACTTCGTTCTATTGAATGAGCCGCTTTTCCAGCCGTGAAACAGCTAAATAACCAAAGACGATCGTAAAGGCTACCATAAAAAGTATATCAAAGAATAACAGGCTGCTGAACTGCCCAAAACAACAAGCCCGGATCAAACGGGCGGAATGAGTGAGCGGGAATACTTCGGATACCCATTGAATCCATTCCGGAAGATTGGTGATAGGGAATACAATTCCCGAAAAGAAAAACATGGGAGTCAGACAACCGGTTAAAAAGAAATTAAAGTGATTGATGGTCTTCACAAAAGAAGTGACAAATAAAGAGAGCGCGCCAAACATCATTCCTGCAAAAAATCCCACAAGCGGTGTAAGAATAGCAAAATATGAAGGCACAAGACCAAAAACCGTAAAAACACTCATCACCGCCAAGGTAAAGAAAAATCCTTTAGTGCCGACAAAAAGCATTTCACCAACAAACAAATCCGTCACTGTAATGGAAGCCGAAACCATACCATCATAGGCCTTATCAAATTCAAGTCGGATAAAAGTGCCGAAAGTACACTCAAAAGCGGCTGTAAACATAGAGGAGGGAGCAATCATACCCGAGGCCAGAAAGAGCAGATAAGGTGTACCATCAATCAAACCGACATAGTGCCCAAGCCCTAAACCGACTCCGGCCAAAAAAAATAAAGGTTCCACAAAGGGAGGAAATCCGTTGGAAATCAGATGTTTGCAATATACACGGATATGCCTGTACCAGACGCTGTACAAGCGATAAGCCAGAGGTGGCGGTGTTGTGACAATTCGTTGAGGTAGGACGGTTTCAGTCATGCAAGTTTCTCCCGGTTACTTTTAAAAACAAATCTTCCAAATTGATCGGTCTTAGAAAAAAATCTCCCGCGTTGAGTGGCTCGGTCACTGTTTCCAGTGAAGATAACCTATCACCATACAGCATAAGCCGACCGGCAGTTTCTTCGGTCCGAAACCCTTTTGCTTCAATCGTCGAAAAAACATCGGTATTCAGAATTTCCAGCACGTATGTTTCCAAATTTTTCGAGATTAGAGCGCGGGGATGCCCCTGAAGAATTTTTTCGCCCTTGTGCATAATGATCAGGTCATCGCAAAGTTGGGCTGCTTCATCCATGTAATGGGTGGTCAGGACAATGGTCACACCGGTTTTTTTGAGCATCCTCATTTTGTCCCAAATGGCTTGCCGTACCTGGGGATCTAAACCGGTGGTGGGCTCGTCCAAAATAAGGAGGTGAGGGGAGTTGATCAAGGCTCTGGCAATGACCAGACGCCTTTGCATACCGCCGGATAATTCTCTAATACGAGCCTCTTTTTTTTCGGTGAGTTCCATAAATTCAAGCAGCTCGCTGATACGCCGGCTGGCGACATTGTGGGGCAGGCCATAAAATTTACTGTAAATATACAAATTTTGGGAAACTGAAAGCTCAACATCGAGATTGTTTTCCTGGGGCACAATTCCGGCAAGATAGCGGATTTCGAGTTCATTTTTGGCCGGATCATAGCCCAAGACATTGATTATTCGGCCATTATCCGAATCTGACCTGACCCGTCCGGTGAGCATCTTCATCATTGTGGTTTTACCTGCTCCATTGGGACCCAATAATCCGAAACAGGTAGCTTTGTTTACTTCAAAGGAAAGATTATCAACCGCTTTGAAATCTCCGAAGTGTTTGGTCGCATGTTTTACATATATTGCGTTTTCTGTCATTTTCCATAGTTTCCGAATATGTAATCATCTGATTTTCAGTGGGTATTTATAGTAGGGTTTATGCGGCTATAGCCATTCTTTTGATCAAAGAACTTTCTGTATTAGGCCCTTTGTTGTTACATTCCCAACGCCATGCTGTTGAATAATCTTGAAATTCTTCTATACTCCTAAAAAGGTACTTGTTCAACCAGAAAGGGTCAAAAATGAGGATGATCTTTAAATTCAAAAGGATGACATTGATATTGGTTAAAATATAGGAAAAAGGACTCAAAGAA
>NZ_JBFXHE010000351.1:0-4665 GCF_050177295.1 Desulfobacter sp. | reverse complement strand
ATAAATCCGTCAAATTCAGGCCGATACCAAGATAAAAATTTCGTTCTTTTTTGTCTTTATCATCTGAAAAACCGCGGGCATAATACCCCATATGCAATTCAAAATGTTTTAAAAACGTTTTATTTACGGATTCAAATCCGTTAAGTTTTACTGCAAGCAGATATTTTGAATTGTCATAATCTGTTAAAAAATCTGTGCCGTTAGGCTTAAATCCATATTCCCATCTTAAACTGAATTTGCCGGCAAGATCCGGATATTTATACAATAAATATCCAGCAGTGCATCCCAGAAGATTTGCAATCATATCTTCATAGGAAAATCCATATTCACTGAAAGAGTCCCCAAACTCCATATACCCCATGATGGCAAATGATGAAATCGACCCGTATAATGCGGCAGTATCTTTTTCAAAACACCAGTGTTTATATAAGGATGACAGCGCGTGAGAGATCACATAACTTGAATAAAGATGTCCCAGTTTATCCGCCCCTCCCTCTTTGGTTGTATTTGCAAACCATCCTTCGGAACCCGCGTGAGGTGATTGAGAGAAATAATCCCATTGTAAAGCGCCCCAAATCGTAATCACTCCGATTCCTGCCAGGGAGACTGAAAGACTTCTTGTATTTTTCTCAGAAAAGGAAAGCTCTGACGTGCATTTGGTCAAACGGTCCTGGGCAGAGCCGGTCACGGCAATCAAGCAAAAAAATGTGCAACATAATAAGGATTTCATCATATGCACATTTTAAATGCGGAATATTAGATTAAGGGCTTCATCATGAATTTTTTTCCATAGATCCTCCCCACCAAAGCTTTCAATATAGAACTTCATTTTCGGTTCAGTTCCCGAGGGTCTGATAGCAAACCATGAGCCATCCGACAAATTGACTTTTACACCGCCTATGGGGCTATTATTTCCCGTGGCTTTTGTCTGAATGTTAACGATTGATAACCCTGCCAACGATGTCGCCTTTATTGAATCCGGTGATGTTTGTGACAGTATTGTTTTTTGCTCATTTGTGATAGGTCCGTCAACCCTTCTATAATAAGGATTTCCAAATTCAGATACCAATGTCTCTCTATAAATTTCGGATGGCGTTTGCCCGGTTTTCGCCAGAATCTCAGCAGCAAGCAATGCCAAAACAAACCCATCTTTATCTGTCGTCCAAACAGCGCCATTTTTTCTTAAAAAAGTTGCGCCGGCACTCTCTTCACCACAAAAGGCGATTTTTCCTTCCATCAAACCGCTCACAAACCATTTGAATCCAACAGGCGTTTCAAAGATCGTCTTATTGAATCCCATAACCACTTTATCAATCATGCTGCTGCTGACTAAGGTTTTTCCGATGCTAAGGTTATTTCCCCATAAAGGCCTGTTTTGAAGCAGGTACCAAATGGCCACGGATAAATAATGGTTAGGATTCATCAGACCATCCGGACACACAATGCCGTGTCTGTCAAAATCCGGATCATTTCCCCATGCAATATCGTATTTTTCTGCAAGCCTGATTAAGTTTGCCATCGCATGAGGTGAGGAGCAATCCATTCTTATTTTTCCATCATGGTCCGGGGGCATGAAGCTGAAAGTTTTATCAATTTTTGAATTAACAACGTTAATATCAAATCCATATTTATCAGCAATAGGATCCCAAAAATTTACACCCGCCCCCCCCATGGGATCTATGCCGATTTTGATTTTTGATTGATGAATCGTTTCCGTGTCTATCACATTGGATAAAGCATCTACATAAGGGGTGATAAAATCCCTTTCATGTGTAGACGAAGCTGAATACGCTTTTTGGTAAGCAATCCTTTTAATCCCGGAATTCTTGGCATTTATCAGCTGGTTTGCTCTTTGTTCAATGAAATCTGTTATTTCAATATCGGCAGGGCCCCCATGAGGTGGATTATACTTAAATCCTCCGTCTTCCGGTGGATTATGAGATGGCGTAATAATAACACCATCTGCAAGCGCCTTTTTATTGGTCCGGTTGTACTCCAGAATCATAAACGAAATGACCGGGGTTGGCGTATATTCAGAATTTGCGTGAATGAAAACATCCACATCGTTTGCAGCAAAAACTTCCAATGCCGTTTTAAAAGCCGGTAAGGAAAGCGCGTGAGTATCGTAACCTAAAAACAGGGGGCCTGAAATTTTATTTTTTTTACGATAATCACAAAGTGCCTGAGAAATAGCTAGTATATGTTTCTCATTAAACGTACCGTCTAATGATGAACCTCGATGTCCTGAAGTCCCGAAAGATACTTGCCCTTTTATCTCTGTTGAATAATAAGAAGATACTATTTTTTCAGTATTATTTCTCTTTTCCATTAAAACACCTATTGTTAAAATTTTTCGGGCTTGGTCATAAGATCGGCCACGAGATGCCCATTCGTAAAATTTTTTAAAAAAATAATGTAGATAAAATTTGACCGGTCTGTGAATAGATATTGTGACCAAACAAAAACCATTCACAGAAAGGATAAAGACACCGGGCATAACATTTACATACGCTGAATCTTCTCAAAATGCAAAGACCAAAACAACATGGTCCAGAGATGATGTATCTACGAAAATTAAGGCGAATCTCAAGACCGCTCGTGTCCGCAAACTCGACCATCCGTTGGAGAAAACGGGTTCTGCGGCCGCTACATTACGCCGACTTAACCATGGACGAATACTTTATGTTTAAAAAGTTTTCTGTACCAGGGTCGGCACCAGGCAATTGGCATCATCCTTGTCCGGATACCACAGATTGTAGTGCAGGCCGCGGCTCTCCTTGCGCATTAATGCGGACTTAATAATCAGTTCCGCCACCGTGGCAAGGTTGCGCAGTTCAATGAGATCTGCCGTAATTTTAAAATCCCAGTAGTACTCTTCAATCTCATGCTGGATCATCTCAATACGGCGCTGGGCACGGTGAAGGCGCTTGTCCGAACGGACAATACCCACGTAGTTCCACATCAGGCGCCGGATCTCATCCCAGTTGTGGGTGACCATGATGGCCTCGTCACTATCCAGGGTGTTGGTCTCATCCCAGGGGTCCAGATCAACAGTGGATTTCTTCGCAGCCTGTTCAAACTCTTTTAATGAGGACTGGGCGGCATTATGGGCATAGACAAGGGCTTCGAGAAGGGAATTGGAAGCCAGGCGGTTGGCCCCGTGCAGACCGGTGCAGGCGGTTTCCCCCACGGCATAAAGACACTGGATGTCAGACCGTCCGTTAAGATCCGTGGCCACGCCGCCGCACATATAATGGGCTGCCGGCACCACGGGAATGGGCTGCCGGGTGATGTCAATGCCGAACTCCAGGCATTTGGCATAAATATTGGGAAACCGTTTCCGGATAAAATCAGGATCCTTATGGGTGATATCCAGAAACACGGAATCGGCACCGGTTTTTTTCAATTCACTGTCAATGGCCCGGGCCACAACGTCCCGGCAGGCAAGCTCCAGGTCCGGAGAGTATTTTCCCATGAACCGGTTACCCTGTTCATCAATAAGATACGCGCCCTCCCCTCTGACAGCCTCGGAGATCAGAAAATTCTTGGCTTCGGGGTGGAACAGACAGGTGGGATGGAACTGAACAAATTCCATATTTGCCACGGTGGCCCCTGCCCGGTATGCCATGGCAATGCCATCCCCTGTGGCAGTATCAGGGTTTGATGTATACAGATAAACCTTTGAACCGCCACCTGTGGCAAGCAAAGTCACCTTAGCGGCAAAGGTTTCCACCTTTCCGGTCTCATTATCCAGGACATAAGCCCCGCAGCAGATGTTTTCATGCTGGGTTCTGACAAGACCGCTGCGGACACTTGTGGAATAGGTAATCAGGTTGACGGCAACATGGTTTTCCAAAATGGTTATATTTTCATGCTGTTCAACATTGTGTACCAGAACATCTTCAATTTCCTTACCGGTGAGGTCCCGGGCATGGATGATTCTGTTCTGGGAATGTCCGCCCTCCCGGCCTAGAGAGAAGTCATACTTCCCGCCACCCTCCAGATTGAACCGTGCTCCCAAATCCACCAACTCACGAATTCTTTCCGGACCGTTTTCCACCACCATGCGCACCACATCTTCGTCGCAAAGTCCGTCCCCTGCAGCCAGGGTGTCTGCCACATGATTTTCAAAGGAATCTGTTTTGCTGAATACCGCAGCAACGCCGCCCTGGGCAAGTGCCGTATTGGTTTTATATATTTTTTTTTTGGTGATAATGACCACCCTGCCAAACTGTGCAACCTTCAAGGCATAGCTTAAACCGGCAACACCGCTGCCAATAACCAGAAAATCGGTTTCAATCATTTCTCAATACTTTAATATGTTAAATGGTGTGTTAAAAAAATTAAGGATAAATCAGGATAAAAGGGAACCTCTTCTTTTCTTGCGGGTACTCATTCCGAAAATCAGGCCCACGATAAAAACACCGGCCCCGGAAAGCAACGCAAATTTTACTTCGCTTTTGATGCTTTGTTCAAGGTTTTTAATACGTTCTTCCTGTTCCCGGGACTGTTCCAAAAGCGCTTTATGTTTGATCTCAAGCTTCAGGTAACCTGCGGAAGCATCTTTGAGTTGCTTATATTTCTGCGCAATTTCCGTCAACTCCTTGTTCTGAACCTCCAAGGTTCTTGCAGTTTCTTCTACAGCGGAAAGCTTTGATGCCAGGC
>NZ_JBFXHE010000350.1:0-4689 GCF_050177295.1 Desulfobacter sp. | reverse complement strand
AGAAAAATTCCAATCTTCAGGTTGTGGAAACCGCTATAGCCCGTCTTGATACGTTTCCGGACAATCAAAAGGACTTTCTTATTAAAGGATTTGTGGCCTATTGTAGTCTGATTCTTAAAAAAGCCGGTGATATTCTTGGAAAAAACCCCGTAAACAATATTCTGATAGACATTGAAAAAGTGCTGGACTATATCAACAAATACCAGAGCAGTTCCAATGATAAAGACAGAATCGTTACAGATTTAAACGCCTTGATCAGCCAAACCCGGGCAGATTTCAACCTCAGCGCAAAAAATACAAAAAGCAAAAAAAGCCTGTTTTCATTATTTTCCCGATAGGGTTGTTTTATAAAAACATCCAAAACATCTGGGTAAGTTACTCAGATCTTTAAAACTTTGTTGTAGGTTATGCCCGGCAGTTGATATGTCAGGTCAGCCCATGGCTATTATTTAGGAATTTGAAACCTTTGACCCACCATAGGCCAGAAAAGAGAGGGCCGCTGTTCGAAAAAGTGCCCGGATGGTTTCTAAAATTTCCTGGCTCAGAAAATTGCCTAAAATGGTGACATAATCGGCAATAAACAGCAAGCACACCGTCACAAGAATCAGATTGATTACTTTTCCCACTTTACCACCGGCATATTTGATGCGGGCTTTATTGAATACAAAAATAATGATCAGATAAATAATAAGCGTAAACACGGATATGATCATTTGAGTGGTCATGATATCCACTGGTTATTCTCCTTTAATTTATTTATGTTTCTTCTTTGGATAAAATTGCAAATATCTCTTTTGCTATCCGCTCAGCATCAAGGTTCTGGGCCCCGACTTCGGTGACAACCCCAAGCAAATCTCTGCCAAAGGGAAAAATAAAAACCTGTGTATTGTTCCGTCTTAAAAAAGCAGCATACCTGAACTGCTTTGGGCTGATGGATAAATAAATGCTGCCACAGGCAGCAATTGCTTTGGATACTTTTTTATCTGCGCCGGGTTCCATTTTCGAAGAGAAATTCCGGTCAAGCACATTCCCGTTCCCATCCACAAGAAAAAAGGCATTCACACCTTTTATCCTGCTGATATTTGAAAGGGAACCCTTCATATCTGCCACTCTTTTTTGTGCGTGTACTGCATAAAAAAACGGCAAAAAGGTTCGGGCAAGTTCGGTGTCAGGGCAACAAGCACCAGATACTGTCCCTTTTTTTCTCTGGCCACAAAAAAATACTTGTCTGATATCAAAACGGTCATGGACCCGATATCGGGCATGGCCGCCAGTCCTTGTTCCAAACTTTGGGCCAGACGCGATCCAAGACTGTGAATATCTTCCGGCAAAAGCAGATCAGGCATCCGGCAGATGGTAATCCCTTTGCTTATATCATAGATAAAGCCCCCCATCATCTGCGGGTACCGGTCAAGGACCTGAAACAAATAATCAACCCTATTCTCCTGTTGTTTTTTTTGCTGCAGCAAAGGCAGAAGATAATCATTATGATATCCGCATGCATGGCAGATGAAAACTGCCCGGCCCTTGACAATATGTGCCGGACAAACCTGGTTTCTATCACCGCAGTCCTCACAGAATACGATCATTCTATTCCTTGAAGGCTATTGAATAAAGCCTTTAACCGGGCAAAAATCCCTTTTTTCTTTTGTTCCCCATCCTTTTCCTGGGTTTGATCGGGTTCTGCAGTTGCCATGCCGTTCAACCCGTCATCGAATTCGGAATCGTTCATGCCGTTTTCCCCGGTATCAGGCACTGCCTGCCGGTGAATAAACCGGGCCATGGAGGAGACAAGATCAAGAAGCCTGACCTTGTCGGAATCCGGGGCCCAAATATCATTTAAGCTTGCAATCTTTTCCTGAACCTGTTCAAACACGTCCAAACGACTCAATGTGTCAGGGTCGAAAAGCAATTTTTGAAGGTCATCCAGATTCGGGTCCGGTTCCTGATCGGTCATATTCCCATCCGTATCATCTTCGAGAGAGATCTCTTGAACCGCGTCATCATCACCCGGCTGTTCTTCCGGATGAATTTCATCCTCTTGGCTATCGGGAACAGGCGCAATCTGCCCCGAAGAATCGGCTGGTTCCTCTAAAAGATCAATGCCCGCGGAGTCGATACCGGGATCATTACCATCAGAAAAATCAACCGGTTCCGCTGAAAGATTACTTTCACCCCCCAAATTTTCAGCATGGTCCAAGGATTGGGAATCCGGCGGATCCTGAACTTCCATGACGCCGTCATCTGAGGTATCAAGGTTGAAAAAGGCATCAAGCCTGCTTTCAATCTCTGGAATGGGTGTATTGCCCATTCTTTGGGGCGTGACCTGCTGAACCCCGGCTTTTTTCTCTGCCGCACCCATTACACCGGGCATGCTTGGGGCATTTTCCTGATCCGGACCATGTATACTTGAAAGATGAATGGCATCAAGCAGTTCATCCGCCGCTGATTCCTTCATGGAAAACAAATCCCCCATAACATCCCGTTGGGGTGGCAAGGAATCCTTCCCCGTTGATGGAGTGCCTTTTCTTGCGCCAAGCCCCGATGCCGGGTCTGTCATCGGGTCATCCAGGGTAAAGAACAGGCTCTCTTCCTGGTCAGATGCTTGTTCATTTATATGAGATAAAGCGGGTGCAAAACCCTCATCCTCACGGTACTCCGCAATATTGCCCGGGGCAGCCGGTTGCCCTTGGGCGGGATGTTGAATTGTCCGGACTGCTGAGGGGGTATGATCTTCCGCGTTTGGACCAGGTGTTAAACCGGCATCAATCTTGCGTTTAAATGCCTTGTACGCCTGGATACTTTCCAGCACCAGCTCTTTTTTCTTATCGGGTGGCATACTGGGATGGCCCACCAGCAATTCGTACTGATGGAATACCCGGCGCAGTAGGGAAACCGAATCCTGGTGGGCATTGGCTTGGTGCTGGGCAATGTGGGCACCAAGCCAATGCATGATACGCAGAAAGGTATGATGCATTTTATCGAATTTAAGCCGTTTTTCAAGCCGGATAAGGACACGGTCAAACCCCTCCATGGTGATATTTGAAATCTCCCAGTCCACGGAAAGAATGACGGCTTTGAGTTCTTCCATCTCAGAATCAAGAATAAGTTTTCGAGATTCAATGGCAGATTTAACGAACTTAAATGTATCCTTACTTCTCGATAATAGCTGTGCCTGCTCTTCAACAGATGATGAGATTAAAAGGCTTTTCAAATTATCCGCCAGGGTCCCAAGGGCAGGGAGCGTTTCGGGGTGTGCCTTATCCTTTCGTGCATCAAGATATTTTATCAAAGAGTGCATCATTTTAATAACAAGCAGGGCTTCTTGTTTTCCGACACAATCAGTTTCCAGGGAGTTAAGACGGTCTGCAAGCACTTTTACATCAGCAGTCTCAACCCCGTTTGTCATATGTTCGATATTTTTCTGTATCTGATCAACAAAATCCAATATCCTTCTCCTTAAAATATCTGGTCCTGGATAGACACCAGGGTAGTGGATATAATTTTTTTCAAGGTAGGTATTACATTACCCCCGTTCGATGCACTGGCCTCAAACGCCGGCACCTTAAGACGGCTGTTCAGATCTCTTTGCAGCGTTTTTGAATCCAGCGTCTCAACATCGGATTTACGCAGATCCACTTTGTTGTACTGCATGACCAAAGGCATTTTAAAAAGATCCAGCTGATAGGTTTTAAGATTTTCATATAACTGGTTAAGGGATTCAATATTTTTCCCGCGCTGGCTCTTCTGGACATCCGCCACAAACACAATACCGTCAACCCCGCGCAACACAAGCTTGCGTGTGGCATTATACTTTACCTGCCCCGGCACCGTGTACAGTTGGATGGTTACGTCAAATCCCTTGATCTTACCGACATCAAAGGGAAGAAAATCAAAAAACAACGTCCGGTCATCATTGGTTTTCAGACTGACCATTTCCGTTTTTATCTGTTCCTTGTATGTCCGGTTAATGTATTCAAGATTGGTCGTTTTTCCACCACGCCCGGGGCCGTAGTAAACGATCTTGATTTGAACCTCCCGGGTTTTTACATTGATAAGCGCCAAATCTGTTTCCTTTTTGATTCAGGATACTTTATTTTTTTCCTGCAATTAAAAATTCATGTTTATGAAAGCACCCGATTCATCTCTTCTATGGTTTCTGCAACTTTTAAACGCACCAGGCCAAGGGAAATGTTTTTACCAAACATTGAAATTAAAAGGGTGTCTTCTGTGACTTTGCTGAAGTGAATGCTTAATTTTTCCCCTTTATGAAATAAAAGGGAAAATTCAGATTCGCCAACCAGCCGTGCCATGGCATCCACCGCGGCAAAATTGCCTGCAGCAAGCGCTGCAAAGGAAGTGGCGTCCAGGTCGGTTTTGCCGTTACTGTGCTTTGCTATGGCATTGCCGCTTAAATCCATGAAAATCACATGATCAATCCCAGCGCCGATCAGGCGTTGTAGGATGGCGTTGTCTATCGCATTTAACTGTTTTGTATCATACATGGCAGATTATCCGGAAAAATTGTTAGGCCCAATTATGACTGACATAAAATTTAAATTGAATTATACCGGATGAATAAAAAGGAATCAATCTATGGGTTTGAATCTCAAAAAAGAATTATTGACCTTATACGCACAAAACCATTATGAATGGTCCTAAAAATTTTATGAAAAGGGTCGGGTCACT
>NZ_JBFXHE010000349.1:0-4723 GCF_050177295.1 Desulfobacter sp. | reverse complement strand
AATCCTTTGCGGTTTAATTTCAAAAGTTAAAGGGGCCTAATCCGGAATATTTTTTTCCAACCGCCTGGCGATGCCAAGACTTCCATCGGTCGAACCATCGTCAACAATGATGATTTCAGAATTAAAATCAGGCACTTGCATTACACGCTGAATGCATGTTTCAAGGGTTTTTTCTTCGTTGAATCAGGGAATAACCAGGCTAATTTGATTCATGGATCAATACGTTACATATTACACAGTTATCTTTTAGCATGCGCGTTACGGAAGCAGGCAATATATATCTATCCGGGACGAATCATCAAGGATTTGCTGCAGACCTGCCATGGCCAGAAGAACAACCATCAGGTGAACCAGAATGGAGAACCTGAAGACGTTACGGCCTGACCAAATCCGGGCAGATGATTCACCAGCAGCATATATGGCTGCCACCCCCATATCCTCAACCACGGTCCCAGTGAAAGTGCAAAGGCCGTACACATCATCACACATTTCAGGGTCTTTGTAGGGCTCTTTGTAATTCATTTTAATGAGGCACGCCCCGGAAGCCAGAATGCGGATTTTTCCCATTCCGCGTTTATCCGTACTGGCCGCATACGCATAAACACCATTCTCTGTTGAGAATCCGCCGTAAGTTGCCAGAAATTCAGTTTTAAACGGCTTGCCTCTGAGGAGTACCTTGATGGGCAGATCATCGCCGGGGCCCAGGGCCAGGGGATTGACCAGGGGCAAAATTTCCAGGTCATGGCCCACCACGGTATCCACCTTGCCTCCGACCTCGCCCACGTTGGCAACAGCCTTCATGTATGAGTGGTAATAACCTGAACTGAGTACACTCTTCAATCCCTTTTGGGGCTGGCGTTTATACCCCTCGGTGGTTTTGGTGAAAAAAGTGCTTTTGCGTTTCACTGCCAGGACATAGCCGCCTTCTTTTTTCAAGGGACTTGGGGTGGTGAATTCGATTCCGGAAAGTGCCGTGACAACGGTCTTGTCTTCCGTACCCGGCCCCAGAATAACTGCCTCCTCAAGTTCTTCCCCATTCATGAAACTGGACAGGGGAAAGCGGTGCCCGTAGCAGATGACCCATTTCAGGGGTATTCGCGGATATGGCCCCGTCCTCCAGAAGTAGCCAGGGAAAATGTGCCTGAACCGGTGAACAGGTAAAAAATGAGATGGCCAGTGCGGCAAGGGTCACCACCCAGATGCGATTCTTTTGATTTTTCTTCATTTGTCTTCTCCTTGCTCAAAAGTTATGTCACTTGTTAAAACAACATGTCCAGGCAGAGTGTTATGGTTCTGCCAGTGCGCTGATAACGGTCGTCTCCCTTATCGGTATAGGTGTAACCAAACAAGACTGAACAATTGTCATTCAGATAGTATTGTGCCGTTACTTCTATGCCTTGAGTCATGGCCTTATCTATATTTTCGTAGATATAAAGGTCTGCGCCCTCATAGACCTGGCCGGTTCGGTCTGTAACCATCATGTTGTCTACGTCGTTTCTAAAATAGGCCAGGCCGGCGATCAATATTTTAGAAAAGGCAAAAGAAAGACGTGCCGCAGCGGTGTAGGATGGGGCAAAAGCGCAGCTGTGCCCACCATATCCTCCAACGGTGGACGCAAAAAGCGTGCCCACTCTACCGGCTGTTTATGTTTAATCTGTTTTTTCCAATATAGTTAAAGATCTGCATCATGGTCTGACGCGATGGCCTGAACCTTTTTTTTCAGGGTATACCCGCCCCAGGTCTGCTGGGATACCCCGACCACCATGAATGCATCGGGGTCGATCCGGTTAATGATGAATTTTACATCATACACCCGGGAGCGCAGTACGGTGAGATATAAAAGGGTTCGCTCTTCTCCGGAATACCCGCCGTTGACCTGCCACATGGTCACGCCGCGTTTCAATTCGTTGATAATGGCATACCGCAGGGGTTCTGGATTTTGGGTAATAATGATCAGGGTGCGCATCTGGCTGGCCCCTTCCAGGGCAAAATCTGCGCTCATGCCTGCGATCAGGAGGGCCAGGAAGGCCAGTAAAGAGGTTTCCCAGTTGAACACCAAGCCGGCAGCGGCAATAATGATTACATCCACGTACAGGCCGGACTGGGACATGGGAAAACCGGTTTTATTGTAGATGATCCGGGTAATGATCGAGGTGCCGCCGATGGTGCCGCCAAAACGGTAGATAATACCCGAACCAATACCAATGAGCAGTCCGCAGTAAATGGTTGCCAGAAGTTTGTTCTCGGTGATGGGAAATCGGGTGAAAACCGTTGGCATGTGGATAATAAAAAATTCTGTGGCACCGGAAAACACCACCACAGCCAGGGTGGAGGTAAACAAAAACCGCCATTTACCCAGGGTGAAAAAGCCAAGGATGAACAATGGAATGTTTGCCGTAAAATAAAACAGACCCGGGGAAAATCCCGTCAGGGTATTCACAATAATGCCCAATCCGGCTACCCCGCCTGCAGCCAGGTTGTACGGCATTTGAAACAATACATACGCAAAGGCGTTGAGCACCGCACCCAGGGTAATGGCCAACTGCTGGTTTGAAATCCGCAGGATTTTCTGCCAACCCGGGGATTCAAGTTTTTGTTTAACTGCTTCCTTCATGTTTTTTCGTGTCAAGCCGGCCTCCTTTTTTTACGCCAATGGCCGGCAGCTTCAAGTGACCAGACCCTTGGTCTTGAACCGGACCGGTGCCTAACTCGGTTCCGGCCTGACCCATTTGTAAACGCCCCTTGATACCCGTTCCAGTTTGCCCTTTTTTATGAGGCCGAACAGGATATTTCTAATCTTCTGCGGATCCATGTCCGATTTTTCAATGATTTCGGCAGCCGTTGTAGGGTGTTTTGTCCGTCGCCTGAACAGGGTTTCAATGCCGGCGGCATCTTTGATTTTTGGGAAGGCGGTTTGGGCGGAAGAGATTTTCCTGCCGGTACCGGCTGCCTGGGAGGGCTTTTTTTCGATCCTTGGTTTCCCGGGTTTGGGGGATTTTTTAGCGGGTGATTCAGGCACGGCCGGCGGTAAGGGTGTTGATCCGTCCATATCAAGGTCGATGCCGAACATATCCGACAGGTTCCGGGTTTCTTCATCAATGATTCTTGGGGATCTTTTTTCAGACCGGATCAGAAGATCCTTCTTTGTCTCTTTGACGGTTTCGGCGACCAGATCGTTGACCTTTGCCTTTCTTAACACGAAGAACAGGCCCGGATCCTGGTCCAGGCGGGCGCCGATTCCGTACAGCACGGCTGCCACATGTTTGCACATGACTGCCCGGTCCGGGCAGGAGCAATTCAGTTCAATCTCTCTGGGGGAGGGGAAAAGGCCCTTGTCTTTCTGGGTGAACAGCTCTTCAAGCGCCTTGGGGAATTTGCCGGCCATCAGTTGTTTAATGCTTTCCATTTTCCCCTTGCACTGGTCTTTGATGTGCTGCCAGTGTTTTGGGGGAATGGGCTTGATGGTTACGGTGATCCGGTAGGGGGCGGACTCGCCTCCCATGACCAGGCCTGAGACCTTGCCCGGCTGGATCTGAAGGTCCAGAACCGCTCCGTTCCGGACATAGCTGCGGCCCCGACCGATCCGGTTGGCATAATCCGCGTACCGTTCCAGGTTTTCGTTCCAGGCTTTTCCCCACCAGGTTTTTGCAAGGGTCTGGCCTTCGATGACCACGGGCTGAATGCCGGGATTTTTCTTTTTTAAGACCGCAAGTTTTTTTTCAGCCTTTGCCCGCTTTTCTGCCACGGTCACGTATTTGGGATACCCGTCGTAATACCTCATTGGATTCCTTTTACCATTAAAACGTTATCTGGAGCCTTATTCCGGCAGGGTGAGCCGGAACAGATCCAGCAGGTCTTTATCATCCATTTCCGTGATCAGTGCCTGGGCGGACGGGGTGACCACCTGGTCGGCCAGGGCCTGTTTTTCGCTGATCATCAGATCAATCTTTTCCTCAATGGTGCCCCGGGTGACAAATTTATGCACCAGGACCTTTTTTGTCTGCCCGATGCGGAACGCCCGGTCTGTGGCCTGGTTCTCCACGGCCGGGTTCCACCACCGGTCAAAATGGATCACATGGCTGGCCCGGGTCAGATTCAGGCCCACGCCCCCGGCCTTTAATGAAAGCACCATAAAGGGGCAATAGGCATTGTCCTGGAAGGTTTGTATCAATTTTTTACGTTTTGCAACAGGCACAGATCCGTGGAGCACGAGTCCCGGGTGATGGAAGATGGTTTCAAGAAAGGCCCGCAAAGGCTCTGTCATCTCCTTGAACTGGGTAAACACGAGAACCCGTTCCCGTTTCTCATAAACGGTTTCACAGATGCTGCAAAGGCGCATGAATTTTCCGCTGTGGGTGGCCTCGAAATCCCCGGAACCTGTGAGCTGGTCCGGGTGGTTGCATAATTGTTTGAACCGGAGAAGAAAAGAGAGGACCAGGCCTTTTTTCTGGATGCCCTCGGATGTTTCAATGGCCTGTTTCAAATCCCTGATTGATTTTTTGTACAGGACCACCTGCTTGGGACTTAAATCGGCAAACACCTTCATCTCCACCTTGTCCGGCAGGTCTGAGATTACGGTTTTATCGGTTTTCAGGCGGCGCAGGATATAGGGAAATATCATCTGCCGCAGCCTGGCATATCCGTTTGGATTGTCTTTCAGGGTTTTGGCAAACTTAGAGAACTCTGTCCTGTTGCCCAAAAGCCCGGGATTTAAAAAATCAAA
>NZ_JBFXHE010000348.1:0-4726 GCF_050177295.1 Desulfobacter sp. | reverse complement strand
ATCACCTGTTGAAGAGGGTAGGTCTTCAGATAAAAGAGGATAAAAAACAACCGTTCTCCGACCGACTGGAGTTTCGGTTTACGTCCTCCTCCGGGCATCCGTTTTCGTTCTTTGTTCTTGTCATGGATTTCCATTACATAATCCTTTTCTGCTTTTTCAAAAACGGGCAGTAGAGAGTCGAATTCGGATTTTGTGAGACCCGTCATAGATATCATAGCAGAAGGATTTTTTATTGTAGTTTCATAAAAAATCATGAGGGAGGCTCCATTATAAAATTAAAAAACAATCAAACTGCCAGCATGTTTGCTGACAATGAAAGATGGCTCATGTTGCGTTTCGGGGGGTCTTATTTTTGGCTATAGCTTTAACTGCTTGAATTTAATGATAATTTACCAATGTCTTAAACCCTTGAAGACCCGGATAAATTTGAAATAATTTCATATAGTTATGGCCAAGTTGAATATATACGACCCTGAAGCACAACAAGAGCCTGAAAGATAATTATTATTTCCGAAAATGTCTAATATCAAAAATATTAAAGTGGGGATAACTGTTTGGGAAAATAAAATACCGCATTTTGAGTCCGGCAATGGGCCAGGAGCTGTTTGAAGCAGCAGTGTCCGGCCAGCAGGGCCTCTGAATCGGGAATGAGCGAGAAAAAGGCCTGGCTGCCCATGATGACCAGTTTTTTCCTGGCCCGGGTCATGGCCACATTGAGGCGGTTGGGGCTGTTTAAAAATTCGCTGGCCAGATGATCCGGGTCCGAGGCGGTGAGGCCGAAGAGAATGACATCCCGTTCGGCACCCTGGATTCGTTCCACTGTGTCCACAAGGGGCAGAAGGGTATTGTCCGGGTCCGGGGGGTGCTGGTCTGCCAGAATTTTCCCCAGCCGCTGGAGGATGGCATTGTTCTGGGCCCGGTGGGGGGTGATGATGGCCATCCGGTCCGGGGAAAGGCCGTGGCCCAGGATCAGGCGGCGGGCCAGGGCCGCCATGAGATCCGCCTCCACATCCGATTGCTGGGCGCATCCCTGGTGATCCGTTAATACCAGCGTAACAGGTTGTTTGGGATCCAGGATATCCCTGAGTATCGGATCTTCCTCTGCTGGATTGTATTTTTCGTCCGGCTCATTCAGGCAAAGCCGTGCATTTTCCACTGAAGGGTGTGGGCAAAGCCGGCTGTGGTACCAGGTTTTGGATGGGAATGCGCAGATTTCCCTGTTCATCCGGAAGGTGGTGTCCAGGGTGGCCTGGCACGCTTCCGGATACAGGTCCCGGATATTGGAGAGAATGGAGCTGTTCAGGCGCAGTTGGTTTTCATTGTTACCATTGTCATGGGGACCATAATTGCCCATGACAATGGGGGGAAGCTGGTGGACATCGCCCAGAAAAAGGAAATTTCCCCTGCCGTATATGAGACTGAGCAGGGCCTGGGGCACCGGGACCTGGGAGGCTTCGTCAAAAATCATCCAGTCCAGGGCCAGGGGAAAGCCTTTGTCCCTGCTGTTGAACAGGGAATAAAACCCGTATCCGGTGGCGCCTAAAATCAGCCAGGACCGGGTTGGCAGATCCCGGGCCTCCTTTGTATATTCCACTTTCATGGCGGCATGGCCCGGACTGGATGTTCCGGATTCAGGGGTGTTCTCCTCCCCCCATTTCACGCAAAGGCCCGGAAAATCACCCGGCAGATATTGGCTGGCCAGTTGGACCACTTTTTTCAATACCGTGTCAATGGCCTGGTGGGTCAGGGCGCTGATGCCGATGCGCAGGGGCTTTCCGGTTTCATGGGCTTCAAGGATCAGGGCGATGATGATCCATCCCAGCACATGGGTTTTCCCTGTGCCGGGCGGGCCCTGGATCATGGCGGTGCGGTATTGGAACGGGAGCCTCAGGGCCTGCTGCTGGGACGGGTTGAGGCCGTGGTTGTCCCGGGCCAGCCATTTTTCCACCCAGGCCCCTGATGCCGGTGTCCGTTTTTCCAGGGCTGTCCCGGCCAGAAGCTGCCTCAGACGGAGATATCTGTCTTCTGAAAACAGGGTCTGGGCGGCGTGAAGCAGTTTTTCCCGGTTCCAGTCATCCATATCTTCTTCAAGGGAGTAGAACAATTCTTTATTGAGATTGATCTTGCCGGACCGGGAAAGCAGCCCGATGTCACCGGCTTGCCTGTTATATTCCACCATGATCACGGGAAAGCCGTTTTGCAGATCAGCCATGCCATGGGGCACCAGTTTTAAAAAATCCCCCTGGCGGAATTTGGCCGGCCAGGTCTGGTCGGTGGGCCTGAAGAGATTGATAAAGCGCCCGAAGCTGTCCAGCCGGGTCCGGATGAATTTCAGGTATCCCAGGGACCTGAACCGCAGCATCCGCTCTTCCAGGGGCTGCTCCTGGAGCATCATGATATCTGCCTCTTTCAGGCGTTGTTCCTCCTGGATAAATGTGGTATAGGGCCGGGCCTTTTTGTCGCCAGGGTTGGCTTGGTTGCTGACAGGGGGCCATTCCCTGATCCACTGGCTTTCCAGCCGGGACACGGCGGTCTGGTAGAGTTCTGCCATGAGCCCGAGGCATTGTCTGGCCTGGGCTGCAGCCTGGGCTAGATCGCTGATGAATCCGCTGTTGTGGTGGAACAGGGTGGGGGGCGGTGCCGGGAGGGTCTGGCATTTGAAGATGCGGCCCAGGGTATACAGGGATGCTGTGCCCGGCGCGGGCATATAAAAATGGGCGGCCAGGACCTTTTGTATATCTGTCCAGGCAGAGGGCTGGGTTTGGCCGAGGAATTCCCAGGATGGGTCCTGTGCCTCTCCGGGCCATTCGACCCATTGATTCAGGGCAGCCGGTGTCTGGGCACCAAAATGGAAGAGATGGGGGCCCTGGCCGGCATGGATGCTTTGTTCCCACACCCGGGCCAATTCCCTTAAAAAGGTTTGCCGGACTGCCTGGCGCTCCGCTTGGGTTTCCATGGTCCATACCTTTGATTCAACTATTGTCCGGCCGTCTGTATCCAGGACCTGCCACCCCAGGACCCGGGGCAGGCCGTCCAGGGGATCTTTTTCCAGGTGGATGAAAATGGGCCTGGACAGGTTGGCCGGGAACTGGTGGGTCTTTTTTTTGTGGCAGCGGATGCGGCCGCTTAAAAAGGCATCACACCATCCCGTTAATTTTTTTTGCTGTCCCGGGGAGAGCAGAGCGGCTTGGTTTTCAAGGGCACCGGGGACCTGTTCAAGGGTGGTGCAGCCCATCTGTTTCAGGACAGCCAGTTCGCCTCTGGTTAATTTGGGCAGGAACCGGATCTCCTCGTGGGCCAGGGCATGGTGGTAGCAGCCGGGGAATCCGGAACAGGCGGTACACAGGTTTTGGAGCCTGTAATCTGCACGGGCCGGCAGGCCGGACAGCACATGGCCAAGGTGGTGCAGGAGCGTGGGCAGGGTTGCCATGTATGGGGTTAAATCAAATTCATGGATCTGATACGGTGCTGTTTCCCGGACATCGCCCAATGGCGGCGGGGTAATGATGAACCCGTTGGGGGAGACCCGGGCAGGCAGGTTGCAGCGGTCAATAATTTGTTCCAGTGCCAGGGCATAGAAAGCCACCTGCCATTTATGGTGGTATCCTGGTTTCTGGCTGCGCTTGATATCCCCGGCTTGAATGATTGCCTGTCCGTCTTCGCCCGGGGACAGTTTCAAAAGATCGGGGATGCCGATACCTGTGATATGGGGAAATTGACGGATGGGCCCTTCTGTTGTGAGATAGCACTGGGACAGCCAGACCGGCGGGTCTTTTTCCGGATCACGGACAGCCAGTTGCGCTATTGTTTCTTCCAGCAGCTTAACCGAAGGGGCCCACCGGGGCTCTTCAGCGGCTGCCGGTTCCGGGACCGCCAGGTGGTTCCCCTGTTGTTCAAGGGCGGCCAGCACTGCCTGTTCATGTTGGACTCCCTGCTCCCGGACAAGGGCCATGATATGGTCCTGCTCTTTTACGGGATGGGCCAGGCCAAGGTATGACAGACAGAACCGGCGGTCACACTGGCCGTGAAACATATAATCACTGACCATGGTGGCGGTGAGTGCCCGGGCGTCGGACCGGTCCGGATCAAGGCAGGGAGCCTGCCGTCCGATGGCAAAAAAGGGGGATAAAAAGGGTGAATATTCCGGCGGTGTTGCTGTCTGTTTTTCATGGGACAGGAGCGCGGCTCCGGCTTCCATCTCAAAGTCCAAAGATTCACCGGCAGCCATGGGCAAGGGTCCGGAAAGATCAGCCATATCCCCGGAAACGATATCCGAACCCGATTCAAGATACCGGGCAAAGGTATCTGCCACCCGCGGGTCAAAGAGGAAATCCGCCACCTCTTCAACCATCTGTTTCCGGGGCAGGGTCCGCCAGAAAATACTCAAGGGAATCAGGCTGCGCAGCACCCTGAAATGGGCTAAGACCCAGGTGTGAAATGCCTTTTCTGTAACGGGCAGGTTCAGTTTTTGAAAGTCAATCCAGCAGGCGCATTCCACCCCGGTTTCGCTGGAGGCCACTTCCAGGCCATCATCCTGGAAATGATCCCGGACAGCCCATTCCAGCACCAGGTTGCCGGCAGACCCCAGAAAGGTGCGGAAATGGAACCTTGCCCGGGTTCCCGGAACCACCTCAATGCCGTTGGCCAGAACCACCCGGTTTTCAGAAGATGACAGTTCCCGGCGGAATAATTTCTGGGTCCGGGCCATGAGGCCGCTGTCCCGGGG
>NZ_JBFXHE010000347.1:0-4737 GCF_050177295.1 Desulfobacter sp. | reverse complement strand
AAATTGCCTTAAAAAACGCTCTAAACCCCTAACAAGTCTTTTTTTACCATGATTTTTTAATGAAGGTCTTAAAAGGGGGTCAAGGCTATCTTCTTCATATAGGAGAAAATCAGCAGATACTAAATAGTTATGAGTTTTTCCTCTGACTTTAAAATTTGTGTTAAGGTTTCTCCCCAGTATTTTATTTCGATATTTAACCCTTCAAGAATTTTTGTAACGCCAAGTTGATCAGTACACGCTTTACATGCAGTGATATGCACACCCTCTGATTGTGCCTCATTGATCAGATCTTGAATTTTTTTATCGTTGCTCACAAGTTTTGCTGGGGCTCCCCATATGATAATGGTTACGTCATCCCACCATTCTTTTCTTTTGGCGTTAATTGCATACATAAATACCATTTTCTCTGAGGTAATTAAGTTGTCATTTGTCCACAAGATGTTAAGCTTAGTTTTATCATTCATATTTGTTTGTCCATGTTTTTAGTGGGTTGACAGTTAATTCTCTGTTGTATCCTTACGTCATCGTCCATAGAGCTTTGTGAGTAAGAATATACAACTTATTGAAACAGTGTTAATTTATCTTGTGTGTGCCCAGATGAAACCCCTTGCGGATGCAGCCGAAAACCGCCCACAATCAACGCCTGTGGCATGCAGGACAGACCCGCTATTCGATCCGTTCGTAGGACAAGGTCGTACCGCGAGGGATGTATACGTACTCTAGAAAGGTGTCCCCGACCACGGTGAGATGGTAACAAAGAGCATCAGCCTCGTTGGAAACGATGAAGAACTGACCCTGAGGGTCGTGAAAACGCTCTTGGCAATTGTTTACAAACGTCAAGACCCCATTGCTCACGATCTCCTCGTTGTATAGCGACAAGAAGATGTTCCCCTTGATCTCAATGGTTGCGCAGGTATCGCTTCGGGATCGCCAACGGCCTTGCAGTTTGTCGACTTTGCTGACGGAGGGGGCGGCAGTCTTCACCGCGTCAAATTCGCCGCCCGCCTTATTCATCTCCGGTTGTCCCGTCGAACAAGCTGCCACGGCAAGAAGCAGGATGAACGCAAGGAAGGCCCGACAGCATGGGCTATCGTTGATAGACGGTGAGTAACGCATCGAATATTTTCCGGTTCTGGGTTGGCGTGGCCTATGCACGGCTTTCGTCATCGTCCTCCAGGTTCGGCGTCCCACGCAGGGTAGAGAGTCATTGGTTTTCAGGCCGAGCCCAAACACATTCGGTTTGATTCAACTGTGCTATATTGTGTTGTCCTTTGGTAATTTTTCCGGGAATACATCCGGAACCCGTACCAGCATGAGTTCACTTCGACAAAAAGGGCAGAACAGGCTTGCAACATTATTTTCATCCATGATGGATTCTGATTTGAATGTCACTTCAAAGGGATTTGCCCCCGGGAACGAGCAATTATGATTAACGCAAATATAAGATAAATCCATAATATCCTCCTTTTCTTGACTTTTTTACATGTGCATCTTATACCTTAGCCGTATTTAATCCATGGTTCAAGAATAAAAAACATTCAAGGCTGTGTATATGAACAGTAAAAAAACGCCTCGGGTTGTTTTAATTGTCGGCAAATCCAACTCAGGGAAAACCACGTTGATGGAAAAGTTGATCAGAGAGCTCAGCGCACGCGGGTTTCGTGTGGGATCTGTGAAACATACCCATCATAATTTAAATTTTGACAAAAAGGGAAAGGACAGCTGGCGGCATAAAAATGCCGGTGCTGTTGCCTCTCTTATTGTGACGGATACAAAGGTGGCCCTGGTAAAAGAGGATACCCGTCCGGACGAAGAGAAATTTTTTCACTATCTGGGTGATACGGACCTTATTCTTGCTGAAGGATTCAAGACATTGTCTCTTCCCAAAATTGAGGTGTTCAGGAAAAATAGCCCCCATGAAGCACCTTTATGTCTTGAAGACCCTAATCTTGTTGCTTTTGTGACAGATACGGATATCCGGCCCGAAAAAAAAAACTGTTTTGGGTTAGAGGATATAAAATCAATTGCTGATTTGCTTGAACACCATTTTCTTGCTTCATTTTCCAGAAAGTCTCCCCATCAGGCGAGAGCGCTTAACGGATGAAACCCCATCAAATCCTTATTTTAGGGGTCTTTGTTTTGGGCATGACAATGTTTACGGCAAAAGCCTTCCCCAATTGTCTTCAATCCCTTGAAAACGGGCACATAGACTGGACAACCGGCCTTTTTACGGCCACAGGCCATGCATCTCCCGAAATCAATGCCGAAGGCAAGGCTGTGGCCATGCCTGGGTCTGCCAGAGCTTGTGCCACCCGGAACCTGATTGCCATTCTCAAGCAGATCAAAATTTCAGGGGATCTCACGGTTGGGGAATACGCATCAACCCATGATGCCATTCTTGCCGGGATTGAGAAGGTTGCCCAGGATGCCCGGGTTTGCGGTCAACTGTATACATCTGCCCTGGATGTGGAAGTTTGGGTGGAGGCCACATCCTATGGCCGATTTCTTCAACTGGTGCTTCCGGATCACATCCGGGAGATTCCCAAGATCAGCGAACTGAAGCAGGGGTTGGCTGAACCGGTTGACAAGACGCCTTCAGCCGCTGCCAAGCCATATACCGGACTGATTGTGGATGCAAGAATGTTAAATTTTGAGCCCTTACTTTATCCCACCATTGTCAGTGAACAGGGCAGGGAAATCTATTCCTCTGTTTTTATAAGTCGGGAATTTGCCGTTCAAAACGGGGTCTGCGCCTATCTGTGCGACATGGACCAGGCCCTTGCGTCTGCCAGAACCGGTTCAAATCCCCTGGTGGTCAAGGCATTAAGAAAAACCGGGGACAAAACCGGCGCCATTGTGATGAGCATGGCAGACGCCAAAACCCTGGACAGGGAGAGCGAGCGCCACATCTTTTTAAAGGAGTGCCGGGTGATTGTCGTGGTGAAACCGCCGGTGTAAAAAAGATCAGGGCGCTTCAATCAGGGCATTGTCAATCAGCCTTGATTTTCCCACCTGTACGGCCAGGGCCACAAGGGTTTCTGCCTGGACGGTTTCCACCGGCTCAAGGGTCCGGGGATTGCACAATTCAATGTAATCAATCCGGGTGTGCTCAAATGAGAGTATAAAGGCTTCCATCTCCCTGACAAGATCCGGAACAGACCGGATGCCCTTGGCAACCCTTTGTTTTAAAAGGTTGATGGCTTTGGAAAGGCAGACCGCGGAAGTACGCTGCTCCGGCGTAAGATAGGCATTTCTGGAGCTCATGGCCAACCCGTCTTCTTCCCTGATGATCTCCCCGCCGATGATCTGGATATTGAAATCCAGGTCCTTCACCATCTGTCTGATGATGGCAAGCTGCTGGAAGTCTTTTTTCCCGAAAACCGCCACATCAGGCATGACAATGTTGAACAGTTTGGTCACCACCGTGGCCACTCCCCCGAAATGGACAGGGCGGGACCGGCCGCACAGGTACTGGGGAAGATGGTCCAGAGAGACACGGGTCTGGTAGTTTGGCCCGTACATTTCGTTTTTATCCGGAAGGAAAACAGCTGTTACGCCTGCCTGCTGTGCCAGATCCAGGTCATTGCGAATATTGCTGGGATAGGCGTCCAGGTCTTCATTGGGGGCAAACTGGGTGGGATTGACAAAAATGCTCAGGACCAGCTCATCACTCAAAGGCTTGCCTATGTCAAGCAGCGAAACATGTCCTTTGTGAAGGTATCCCATGGTGGGTACAAAACTGATGGTCTTTCCCTCTCTTTTTTTTGCAGCAGACCAGGCCTGCATATCCGCTTTTGTTTTTAAAATATCCATCATCTGTTAAGTTCCTCTTTTACGGCAATGCCCATATCCAATATGGTATAGGGTTTTTTAACAAAGGCTCCTGCTCCTATAGACAGGGCTTTTAATACATCTTCTGATTCCGAATGTCCACTTGCAAGAATGGCTTTCTGGGACGGTCGGATTTTTTTGATCCGTTTGTAGGTCTCAAGTCCGGAAATGGAGAGGGGCCATGACCATGTCTAAAATCAGTAGATTCACAGGGATCTGCATGATGAAATCAAGGATGGATTAAATCTGGCCGTTGGGGAAGCACACCGGCGATATACGAGAATGATCAATTTCAGGGAAGGTTGGCGCGGTCATTTATGGCAGGGGCGTTTTGCATCATTTATCATGGAAGAAAGTTACTTGCTGGCATGCACGCGGTATATCGAGTATAACCCGGTCCGTGCCGGTCTTGTAAAACGTCCTGAACATTGGAAATGGAGTAGCGCCGGGGCGCATATGAATGAAAAGGATGACGTTCTTGTCAAAACAAGACCCTTGCTTGAGATTGTCAAGACATCCTGGGGTAATTTTTTATCTTTGGATATTAAGGAATCTGAAATCGAATTGTTCAGAAAGCATGAACGTAACAGCCGACCGTTGGGAAAAACGACTTTTGTAAAGCAATTGGAGACTATTTTAGAGAGACGGCTCAGGCTAAAGAAGCCAGGTCGAAGGAAAATAGGTAAGGTGTCACCGGATTAGTTAATTAAAATGCACTGAATTTCACCAGTGATCTTGGCGTTCTGTCTCAAAACTACCACCTTGACAAAGCGTACGGCATGCCGTACAGTTATGTTGGTTTAAGATACAAGGAGGTATATATGAGAATATTATCGGTAACAGAAGCCCGTTCAAATCTCTACAGGCTTATTGATCAGACATCATCATCCCATGAGCCAATTATCA
>NZ_JBFXHE010000346.1:0-4757 GCF_050177295.1 Desulfobacter sp. | reverse complement strand
TGATATTTTTGATAACGCTCCAGGTCCGTCCGCACTTGCACCCATCTTGATCCGGCTGGGCCACATCCCCTGTCCGGTACCGGATAAAGGGCATTCCCCATGCGTCCAGATGGGTCAGTACCACCTCACCATCTTCTCCCGGCCCAACCGGTTTTCCATTTTTCAGATACTCAATTATATAGTTGGGATCCATTACATGGTATTTACCTTCCGGGCACTCATGACAGATAAAGCCTCCTTCCCGGCTGCCGTAGCTATCCACTACAGGAACCCCGCCGAAAAAACGGCCAATGGTTTCCCGCTGGCGGTCATAAAGGACTTCAGCCGTGGAAAATACCACTTGCACCCCGAGTTTGGTCAAATCATATCCCTGTTTTGTCGCCATCTCACAAAAAAGCGCCACCGTAGACGGATACCCGAAAACACATTTAGGGTTAAATGCCTTAATTTGCTCTACCATTTTCGGAATCTGGGCTTCGGATATCTCAAAGGCACTGATCAGCAAATCATTGGTCATCTTATCCCTGAAATCCTTGATTTTGTCCTGCTTGGTAATCTCCAGCGGTGATCCCCACAGATACAATTCCTTATCCCCGATATCACACCCCCACCACCGGTGGGTCAGGGCCCTGGCCGCCGCATCATAGGCCTGGCGGCGCCGGTCAAAATAAAACACCAGAGGATTGCCCGACGATCCTCCGGTATTGTACCGGTGCAGTCCACCCGGAGAACCTTTCCACTTCATATCCTCCAAATTTTTCCGGATCTCTTCCTTAGACAGCTGTGGCAGCACCTTGAAATCTTCAATGGAGTGCATTTTATGGGGATCAAATCCGGCATCCGCAAACCGTTTTGCATAAAACGGAATATTCTTTTTTGAATGGATCAACAGCTCTTTTAATTTTCTAAATTGGAGCGTCTTTAATTCCTTTTCAGGCAGATATTGCTCCCTGGAAAGCTGTTCCAAAAACTTATATGTCTCCCGTCCGACAATCTTTTCGTGTAAGGGGAAAATAAGATGTTTCACAAGTTTATTATACATTTGAATCTACTCTCCTTTAGACTATCCCTCAGGTTAACATTCATTGCCTGATTTGTAACACGTTCATTTGTTTTCCAGACAAAAATGGCGCATTAGTATAAGGTATACACCTTTCAACCAATGCGCCTTCTTTATGTTGATGCCATATCCACTTCTAAAATGAAAATAGCACAGAGTCATCCTTATTTTTTGAAAACATGGCGGTTATCTTTCCGATAGTGACTTTTGTCCCATTTACGTCAGGGCGCACATGATATTGCAATTGGGTCTTAGCTTCTGCGTCAAGCGGTTGTAAAATAACAAGAAATTCGGTCTGTTTTTCTTTTTTTTCTGATTGCAGCTCAATCCGCCACATCCCGGAATCAAACCAGGGTTTCTCTTTTACGCCGTTAATCATATTCCTGCCGTTCAACACGCGATCATCCCCGTCGGTTTCAACATAATAGCGGTAATCCGGCCCACCAATTTTTCGAATAAGACAATTTTCAGGAAAAATGACGTTAATATTTAATTTCCCCTTTTCATGAACAATTTCTGCTTTTTTATCATGGGTTTCCATAATACCGTTGACGTTGTTGCCTGTGACGACTCTTTCATCCGCTGTCATCGGCTTTCCCCATGAATGCAGCAGCCATTTTTTGGTGAACTCCGCCTTGTGGGACTCAACAATGTCGTGAATAATCAACACATCCGACTCAACCAGATAAACAAGCTCCCTCATGACGGAATTGGCCTGTTCATCGCTATAAGCGTTTGTCAGATCGCTCTTAACGTAAACATAATCCGGATGCGAGTTATCGAAAATTAAGATTTTACCGCCCTGAAAATGCTTGCCGCCATCATAGTTTTTTTGAAAATCCTCAACGGAGGTAATAGCGCTTCCTGTGGGGATAATGATCCTCTGTCCTCCCCCGGCAATACAATCCTTAAAAAAGGAATTGGGTTTCTGGCAGTTATCAGGATCCACAATCAATATACTGTTGGAAGATATGGTACGGATGTAATAATTAAGCCGGTGTTCGGATGTATAGTCTCCGTAAGCACCGCTGGAAAGCGCAAGGGCTGACCGTTTGAAAAGTGTAAAATGCCCTGCTTTATAATGGCCATGATGGGTAAATGTATCTCCTGCCCGGAATGCAATAAAGGTATCATCGTTTTTCCAGCCTGACCGGATAAAGACCTGGTTGAAATTTCCTTTCCCGAAGATGGCTGATGGTTTCAAATAACCGTCCGCAAAAGACAGGTCACTTACTTCCGGCAAAGCATTCGTATCATATTTTGACAGTCCTTGAAATAAAGGCAATCCCCAGCGATACTCCCGATAATATCCTTCCGAACCATGAAGATGTTTAATATATCCGGAAAACTTAGAAAAAACAGGATTCCGGGTGGCCAGACAGATAAGGTCAACAACCCGCTGGGTCTCATCCTTCAAATCATTTCTGGGACCACTGTCCCCAAACAAATGGAACAAACCATCCGGCCGGGTACCGTAGATCATCCAAAGCCCGGCTGTTTCAATTGCCTGTCTTACCTGGTTGTTGGTCTGCTCATCATCAATGCTGTTCAAATGCGCCAGGCAGGCAACAGCAAAGCTGTAAGCCCGATTGTTAATCCAATAATTATAACCTTCAGGCCAGCCTCCTGTTATGGAAATGGCTTTGATTGCCTCAAGAAAATAAGCCTGGGAACGGGCCAACAGCCTCATGTCTTCATCCGTGAACGGATCAAATGCACAGGCGACGACCCAGTTGGAACAGGCCAGTTGAAATCGGCCGTGCCACATGGATGCCGAATTTTCATCCAAAACCATTAACGCTTGTTTTATACTGGTTTTCAGCGTGGAATGGATAATATTCCTTTTATCCAATGTCCATTCCGGATGAAAATATAAAAAATCATATGCCAGCGCGATGTCAAACCCGTTTCCATAATTGCCTTCAGCATTCGGAAGGGTAAGTTCCGCATTCAGCAAACGTGCTATGGCTTCCTTCCCTTGTTTAAAGTCCATGGCGCAAAGCCACCGGCTCGCCCCGTTTGTATAGGTATCAACCATTTTCCCATATCCTGGGTCACTAAAATACCGATCTCGCAGTTTTTCAATTTCATCCCTGGACTTAAAAATCAGCCGTGGGTGATCCGGTTTCAAATTCCCTGTCAAACGATAGGTCTCAAACCTTTTTCCCGGCGCAATGGCCGTTTGAACCACTTCTGAATTAATACCCATTTTTTTTGCTGCCTTGACAACAAACTGGCGGGGGGAAAGGTTATGATCGTTCATCAACTTTCCCACATAAATAAAACCAAATATAACGCTTGTCATCCCCAGCAAAGCAAAACAATGGTATATAAGCTTCAAGATTTTTTTTAAAATCATTGTCTATGCCTTATTGATTCGAGTTGTTTCCCTATATACAGATTCATACTGACGAACCATGGACGCCACCGAAAACCGCTCAACCATCATCTTTCGTCCCTTGGTTCCATGTAACTTGCATAGGTAAGGGGTTTCTATATACTGTTCTATAATATCCGCTATCTGGCCTGGCTCCTCGGGATCAATCAATCGTCCATTTTCCTCGTCGCAAACCAGCTCAGGGTTCCCCCCGACATTAGACGCTACCACCGGGAGGCCGGTTGCCATGGCCTCCAGAATGGTGTTGGAGATGCCTTCATTGAAAGAGGGCAGCACAAACAGGTCAAACCCCTGCATCAGCCTTGCCGTGTCAAACCGGTATCCCAGAAACCGGACATGATCCCCGGCCCGGGCTTTGAGCGTCGCAGCTTCCGGCCCGTCGCCGACCACCACCAGTTTCACATCCGGCCGGGACTGTGCCACCTGGTTGACGGCATCAATCACTGCCCCATGGTTTTTAATGGCATCCAGCCGGGCCACAATCCCCACAACAAAATCTTCCGGCAGAACGTCCATCTCCTCTCTGACCGCCGCTTTTTCCCCCGGGCCTGCCGGCATGAAGCTTGTGGTATCCACCCCGTTGTAAATCTGGGTGACCGGCTTTTTAATCCCCACTTCCTGCTGCAGCCAGGTGGCCAGCTGCCGGGACACACAGGTATAATGATTCACCATCAAGGAAGTCAGTTTTCTGATCAGCCGCCTTTTTTTGCTGGCGCCCGCAGGATCCAGCATATCCCACCCATGTTCTCCGTGGACAATGGCCCTGACTCCGGCCAGCCGGGCTGCCAGAATCCCATCCATGCCGCTCCAGTTCCGGGTATGCACCACATCCGGACGAACGGTTCGGATCTCTTTCGCCAGGTTCCATATAAACCGCGGGGAGTTGCCCCCCGGTTTGTCCAGGCAGATAATCTGTGCCGGTTTTTTCAGAAGTTTTTCAGAATATTTGGTGCCGCAGAGACTGATGATAATATGTGCAATACCATCAGACCCATGGTTGATCAGAGTGGTAATTCCCTTCTCCAATCCTCCGATCCCGAAGGAATAAATAATATGAGCGACCTTTATCATGCGGTTGACATCAGTCCGGTATCAGGTTTCGGGTTAATCACAGATCCCTGGCTCGACAGACAATTATCTCCTGTTTTTTTGAATGGCTCAATTGAGGTCTGACCCCATTTACATTATTATGAGTTGACATTGAGTCAAAATGAGTCTAATGTTTAGCCATGAAGCGAAATTACAAACGACCCTTTGTGCAGTTTGTCAAAAAGGCTCACAAACCACTGAAACTGGCTA
>NZ_JBFXHE010000345.1:0-4760 GCF_050177295.1 Desulfobacter sp. | reverse complement strand
CTGGGATATAAAACTGTCCGGTGAGCCAGCATGGCGCCCCTTTTATCCGGGATATTCAACAGATTTCGGTGACATTTCTGGCATTGTGCATTTTTAAAGGCTGCATAGGTATGCTCACGGCTTTTTTCCCGATCATAGGTTCCATAGGCAAAATGAACGAATACATCTTTGATGCCGTGGGCTGTCTTTGTATAAAAAAAGTTAATTGTATCCTGCGGGGCAGGCAGGTGGCAGTCCATACAATCCGCCACAAATCCCTGGGCGTTGTTTACATGGGTAGAGGTTTTCCATGCGTTAAAGGCAGGCTGAATCTCGTGACAGGAGGCGCAGAATCCCGGCGTTGATGTTCTCGCCATGGTATAATAGGTCAGGCTGAATACAGGAAAAGCGATAATAATGCCGATGAAGACAAAAATTACAGGTTTGATCATTTTTTTCATTTGAAACCTCACACCTGTTAACATATAAAAAATTTTAACATCTTTTCCACATAGGTAATCTGGGTCACCTGGAATTCTTACCTCTGAGCATTCTCTAACTCAGCCAACCTCTTTCGATTCTCCCGTTCTTCCTTATATCTCGTGGTAATGTCTCTCGCGCTTGACAGAGCCCCAATCACATTCTTTGCGGAATCTAAAACAATAGAAAAACCGAGTTCAACGTAAATGACAGACCCGTCTGAATGTAAAGATTTCGTAGGCAAGGACTTTCCAACATATTTTGTTTCCCCACTTTGCATCGCCTGTTCATATCCGCGCCAATGGGCCTTTCGTAAGTTTTGCGGAACTATGATGTCTAGGTTTGATCCGATTGCTTCCTCTTTGGTAAATCCAAAAACACGCTCAGCCGCCAGATTCCATACACGTATTATCCCTTCAGTATCAGCAAATATCATTGCATCGGGATTTTGCTCTATAAGCCTGTCCATGAATCCGTTGTTCATATTTCATCATCTCCTCAAAATGTATGAAATTCCGATACATTTGGCAAGTCTTAGGCCAATTTATCGTTCAGACACAAACTGTTTATATGTTTGTAAAAAACCGGCATCATTTCTGTTGCTGAAAAAACAATACCGGTTCTATTTTATACGAGTTCCGGCAGGATTAATTGCCGGCCATCATGGCTGCAATATCCTCGTCCACCGTACCAATGGGCTTGATGTCAAATTTTTCCACGAGGACCTTGGCCACGGCCGGAGACAGAAATGCCGGAAGTGTAGGTCCAAGGCGGATGCCCTTGACACCGAGGGAAAGCAGTGCCAGGAGCACGGCCACGGCTTTCTGCTCATACCAGGCAATGTCGTAGGAGATGGGCAAATCATTAATGTCGTCCAGACCAAACACCTCTTTGAGTTTCAGGGCAATGACCGCCAGGGAGTAGGAATCGTTGCATTGACCCGCATCCAGTACCCTGGGAATACCTCCGATGTCCCCTAAGTCAAGCTTGTTGTACCGGTACTTGGCACAGCCGGCTGTGAGGATCACCGTATCCTTTGGCAGCTTTTCAGCAACTTCTGTATAGTAACTTCGGTTTTTCTGCCGGCCATCGCAGCCTGCCATGACCACAAAACGTTTAATGGCGCCGGATTTTACCGCATCAACCACCTTGTCGGCCAGGGCTATAACCTGGTTGTGGGCAAATCCGCCCACAATGGTGCCCGTCTCAATTTCTTCGGGAGGCGCACAGGTTTTGGCCCTTTCGATCAGGGCTGAAAAATCCTTGGCCCCGCCTTCGGGCCGGTCTGCAATGTGTACCGCGTTTTCATACCCCACCACGCCGGTGGTAAAAAGGCGGTCCAGGTAGGTGTTGCTCTTTTTCAGAGGCACCAGGCAGTTGGTGGTCAGCAGGATAGGACCGTTAAAGGATTCAAATTCTTTATTCTGGTGCCACCATGAGCCCCCGTAATTGCCCACGAAATGATCGTATTTTTTAAATGCCGGATAATAGTTGGCCGGCAGCATTTCACCGTGGGTGTATACATCAATGCCGGTGCCGTCGGTCTGTTTGAGCAGCTCTTCCATGTCTTTGAGATCATGGCCAGAGACCAGAATTCCTGGATTTTTACCCACACCGATGTTGACTTCGGTAATCTCCGGGTTTCCGTAGGCTGTGGTATTGGCTTCATCCAGCAGAGCCATGGTGTTAACGGCGATTTCTCCGGCCTTCATGACCATGGCGATCATTTCATCCACGGACAGGTCCTTTGTGGTGGAGGCCAAAGCTTCCATGATAAAATCGTTGATTTCATCTTTTTGACATCCCAGGACAGCGGCGTGGTCAGTATAGGCTGCTACCCCTTTAAGGCCGATAATCAGCAATTCGCGCAGGGAACGGACATCCTCGTTTTCCGTGGCAAGAATGCCTACGGTTTTTGCCTTTTCTGCAAAATCGGACACATCCCCGGTCCAGGTAGCGGCTTCAGGCAGTAGACCGTCAAACGCTGTATTGTTTTTCTCTTTGTATGCGGCCAAAAACCTTGACCGGATCAGGTCTTTGCGCTTCAGACCGTCATTGATCATACTGACAAATCGTGCATCGTCCCAGTTGGCATTGGTAATGGTGGCAAACAGGCACTGTACCACAAAATTGTCATTGGACCGGTCGGGATTCCCCAGTTCTTTGAGCTTTTCACCATAGACAGAGATTCCCTTGAGCACGAAAATCAACAAATCCTGAAGGTTGGCGGTTTCTTCGGGCTTTCCGCAGACACCTTTTACGGTACAGCCGATGTTTTTTGCGGTTTCCTGACATTGAAAACAAAACATGATTATTTACTCCTTTTTTAGGTTATGATACGGGTTTGGATAAAATTAAACAGGTTGTTTTTATGTATAGTCGTTTTCTTTGTGTTTCCGGGCGATGGCACCTGCCAGATCATCCAGGGCATTGACTACACTTGCGGTTGGGACACCTTTGCAGAGAACCGGATCAATTACCTCGACCTTAAGGTTGGGAATCATCCCGGCAAGGGTATCCACGGTCTTGCCACCCCAGCCATAGGAGCCCACTACAGAGAGGAACTTTGTGTTGGGCCGCAGGGCGTTGGCCAGAAATGCGGCATAGGCGGCATAAGGATGGGGACCGGACAGGATAGTGGGAGTGCCTACAACAATGGTGGCAGCGTCCATCAGGGCCATGGCCAGTTTTCCGATATCGGTGACAGCCAGGTTAAACTGTTCCACCCGGACGCCCTTGTCCACCAGCGCCGCCACAAGGTGCTCCACCATGAGTCTTGTACTTTCGTGCATGGATACATAGGGGATAACAACGGTGTTCCTGGGGGTACCCTCGGTCCATTTTTTATATGCATCAAGAATAAAACCGGAATCGGAAAATATCTGGCCGTGGCCCGGGGCGATCATTTCAATGTCATAAGGGGCCAATTTTTCCATATTTTTTTTAATGATGCTTCTAAAGGGCATCATGATTTCGGCAAAATACCGTTTGGCCGCCTCATACACCCGGCCATGATCCGTAACAAACAGGCCACTTGAGGCAATGTGGGAACCAAAAAAATCGCAACTAAACAAAATTTTGTCCTCTTCCAGAAAGGTTACCATGGTTTCAGGCCAGTGAACCCAAGGGATAAAAATAAATTTCAAGGTTTTATCCCCCAAAGAGAGTGTCTCCCCGTCTTCTATGGAAACGAAAAAATTTTCCGGGATATCCAGAAGATCCTTGAGAAGGCCCTTGGCCTTGGGCGTGGATATGAGTTTAGCATTGGGATATTTTTCAAGGACCTGCATGATCGTTCCTGAATGGTCCTGTTCCGCGTGGTTTGAGATGATGTAATCGATATTTTTGACCCCTTCAAGCTGGGCCATGAATTCTTTGGCCATGGGGGGATCAACGGTGTCAATCAATGCCGTTTTTTCACTTCCTTTAATAAGATAAGCGTTGTAACTGGTCCCATCCGGAAGGGGAATAAGGGCGTCAAACAGTCGACGGTCCCAATCCACTGAGCCCATCCAGTAAACGCCTTCTTTGATCTTTCGTGCTTTCATATCGCTCCTCCTATTTTATGGTTTGTGTTCCTGAATTGGTTGATATGGCTGTATTTTGAATGGCTCTGTTAATCTGGTATAAAAGATGATTCAGATTAAGTCCATATTCTCCTGCAATATCCGTCACTGTGTGAAAGGTCTCTGCCGGGCAGCCGATGCAGAGCAGCCCCATGTCCATAAATAATTTGATAAGCGTCGGATGTTGGTCTATCAATTCTTTGATCGAGATGCTTTTTAACTCAGGACTGTTCAAAATCGTTTTCCTTTTAAATAGCGGCCAGACCCTGAAGGGCAGAAACCCGGAACCACCAGGACATTTGATTCAACGTTGCCCGAAATAACGGTTGGACTTTAGGCTGAATTCATCTGGCCTTTAATAGTAAAGACAGGAATAAACCTTATTTGATACGGCTTCTTTGCTCTGGCGCAAACAATGAAAAACTATTTTTACTGATGATGAAAAATTTAACTTAAAAATTACAACCAGCCGAATAGATAAAATAACATATTTTCATCCGATTTCGGCAAATTTGTTCAGGGAATGGGGATCGGTGATAATAATTTGTTCACGACGGGATTTTATCCAGCCTTTTTTTTCCCAGGCACTGAGGGTGCGGCTGACGGTATATAAAGTGGTCCCTGCATAGTCGGCAATATTCTGACGGCTTAAGGGCATATCAATCTGAATCCCCGACCGGGTTCTGGTCCCGGCCCGCCTCATGATCCGCAGCAGGGTACGGGCAATCCGCTGAT
>NZ_JBFXHE010000344.1:0-4783 GCF_050177295.1 Desulfobacter sp. | reverse complement strand
ATCACGGACCAATACCTGCTTCCCGCGGGCCAGCGCGATATCGATACTGAGCTGCCGCGTCTGGATTCGGGGGGGCGGATGCGGGCTCATCCTGCTTATAAGGGAGAGGGAAAGCTATCGCCGGGAATGCATCACTATCTGGTCCAGTTTATAGGCCCCATCAAACAGGAATGGCTGCAGGGCGTCGAGGCCGCAGGCGGCAAGTTACAGGTTCCATACGCCTCGTTCAGCTATGTCGTGCGTGCGGACGAGGCATGTATCTCACGCATTGCCGCCCTTCCGTACGTGCGTTGGTCAGGACATTTGAGCCACAAGGATCGGGTCGCCCCATCCGTTTTGTCCGGGGTCAAGCGGAAAAAGGATGAGGTGCAGGGTGAGTTGCCCCGGACCCGGGTGCTGCCGGGGATGTATTCGGTGACGTTTTTTAACAGCGAAACCCAGCAGCAGGCCGAGCCACAGGTGCAGGCCCTTGGTTTCGAGATTCTTCGGTCGGATCCGGATACACGGATAATGATTTTGAGGGTTCCTGCTGGAAAAGGAGGGATAAAGCGGATTCGGGATCTGGCCGCGGTCCACGGTGTACGTTTGATCCGGGAGCATAGTCTCAAGCGGACCAGCAACGATGTGGCCGGAAGGTTGATGCGAACGGCCATCGCTACCGGTGCAACCGGTTTGAACCTGGATGGATCAGGAGAAGTTGTGGCCGTGTGTGATACCGGGTTGGATACCGGTGACGCCAACTCGATACATCCGGATTTCAGCGGCCGAATACACGCGATGCTCAGTTACCCGATCAACCCCTATTATGCACCCTACATCAAAAATCCCGGGGCCGACGATGGCCCTGCCGATCTTGACAGCGGTCATGGCACACATGTTGCCGGTTCCGTGCTCGGCGACGGCAGCGCCAGCGATGGTTTGAGCGGCACAGAGGGGCCCATCCGCGGCCTGGCCCATGGGGCAAGACTGGTATTCCAGGCCATTGAGCAGGAGATGAAATGGGAGGATTCCAGCTATTACAGTTCGATTGGTCGTTATCTGCTATCGGGTATCCCCGACAATATTTCCACCCTCTTTGCCGACGCTTACGCTCACAATGCGCGCATTCACTCGAATTCGTGGGGTGGGGGTGATCCCGGTGCGTACGACCCTCAGAGCGAACAGCTTGATCGTTTCGTGTGGGAGCACAAGGACTTTTGTGTCTTGGTTGCCGCCGGAAATGACGGTACGGACCAGGATGGAGACGGAAAAATCAACCCCATGAGTGTTACCTCTCCCGCCACGGCCAAGAACTGCATCTGTGTGGGCGCGAGCGAAAACGAACGTTCCAACTTCAATGGCGCGCAATACGGCTCATGGTGGCCCGACGACTATCCGGTTGCGCCTTACCGTAACGCACCCATGGCGGACAACCCTGAACAGGTAGTGGCCTTCAGTAGCCGGGGGCCCACCGAGGATGGGCGAATTCGGCCCGATCTGGTGGCGCCCGGCACATTCGTGCTCTCCACCCGCTCCAGCAGGATTGCAGCAAACAACAATGCCTGGGCGGCTTTTCCCGGTTCCCGCAAGTATTTTTATATGGGGGGAACCAGCATGGCCACACCGCTGGCTGCCGGGGCCGCCACCCTGGTCAGGCAGTTCCTGCGACGTGACAAGGGTATTGCCAATCCTTCCGCCGCTCTACTCAAGGCGACGTTGATTGCCGGGAGTAAACGGCTTCCAGATATCGGCAACGCGGGGGCTGTCTGTGATAACGCGCAGGGGTTTGGGCGTCTGGATCTGGATGGTGCACTGGCGCCCCAGGCATCTTCGGCAATCGAATACATTGATGTGGCGCAGGGGCTGAGCACCGGTGAGATATGGTCACGCGAGATATTGATCCAGAGCGACGCCATCCCGCTACGGGTGGTTATGGCGTACAGCGATTATCCCGGCGAGCATCTGGTCAACAACCTGAACCTCATTTTGACGGCACCAGACGGTAAACGCCATGTCGGTAACGCATCTGTCGACGGAACCTTGACCATGGATGCCAATAACAATGTCGAAATGGTGCAGGTCACCACGCCTTTGCCCGGTTCCTGGCGTATCGAGGTCGTGGCATCCAACGTACCCCAACCAAATCAGGCGTTCGCCCTGGTGATCGTCGGCGCTTTGGGTCAGCCTGATGAAAGCGGTTTGATTCGTGCCGAAAGTACGCCCGGCCTGGCGATTCCCGACCAGGATCCGGCCGGTGTTTATGACGCCATCTCACTGACCCAGGCAGGCAGAATCGCAACTGTGGCGGTGGAAGTAGATATCCGGCATACCTATATCGGGGATCTCAAAGTTGATCTCATCTCACCTGCCGGTACCCAGATCACCCTACACAATCGTAATGGTGCCTCCAGACAAGACCTCCATGGCCGCTACGATGTACAGTCGACCGGCGCTCTGGCGGGTCTTATTGGCCAGTCGATTGCTGGGGAGTGGCGGCTGTCGGTCTCCGATCATGCGCGGATGGATGAAGGCACCCTGCGTAGTTGGACATTAGAGATCGCGCCCGAGGCGGATGACTGGGAGGAACTCAAGGCGGCACCCGGTCTACACATTCCCGATAATGATGCCCAGGGTATTTACCACACCTTGGAGATGGGTCGGGCGGGTACGGTCCGGGAACTTGAACTCCAGGTGGATATTACCCATACCTATATCGGTGATCTGCGAGTGGTGCTCTCGGCGCCTTCCGGGAAGACAGTAACCGTACACGAGCGGACCGGAGGCAATCGGGATAACTTGATCCGTACATTCGACACAGGCACGACCCCCGCTTTATCCCCTCTCATCGGCGAATCCGCCAAAGGAGAGTGGACCCTGTCCGTATCTGATCACGCGGGTCGTGACATAGGCAAGCTCAATGCGTGGGGACTACGCATAAGGTTCTGACAAGGGCTTTGATAAGGGCACCTTGAAAAAATTCAAGGTGCCCTTGTCCCGTTACTATAAGATTCCTGGCATCATGACATGCTCATTTCAAGTCTGAGCTGGAAATGGGCGCTTTTTTCTGATTTATGATCAAGCCGTCATCATTCCAGTCAAAGGCCTCGCCGTTTAAAATTATTTTCTTTTTGCTGAACCAGACAGTCAATCGTTTGTCGGCTTTTTTCTTTTCTATCTTCATAGCTTCAGGGATTCTCCCTTCAAACAGGGTATTGAGGTACTTCATCTCTTTTTCCGACGCTTCCTTGGAACTGACGATATCCGACTGAAACACCATCTCGATGGTGTAATCTTTTATATCCCTTTTATCCCTGTCCAGCTTTTCATGAATAAATGTTATTGATATGTCAGTGGCCTGTTTTTTCTTTATAAGTTGTTTCACTGAAAATACATCTTTAAAGGTCAACAGGGTCATTTCGGGGAAATTATCCAGTATTTCGGTATCCGAAGGGTTGAGCTTTTTTTCTCCAGACTCGTCCTCAAGTTTCAATGTCACCAGCGAAGTGCCGTTCACCCAGCGTGTTGGCAAGAACACTAACAGGTTATTATCTTTGAAAATATTCAGAGGATTTAGAAATGACTTGCCTGCGGTCTGGAGCAAAACCCTGTCAAATTCAAGGCGTATCTTCTTTAAAATATCGCTGTTGCGGGTCTGACCGTAGAGCCAGAGTACATCGTAATTTTTAACCGTATCGTTATTAAGAATCACGTCGATGATGCGATTGAACACATCCTTTGGGGTGTTTAACAGCAACGCAGGCCCAACGGTTCTAACCATGTCGGGCGTGTCGATGAAGGCTGTGTGCCCGTTGTCCAGATTACGTAAAATGAGCTTGCCTGCGGTATCGGAATCCCCCAGGCGACCGTACTGGAGGGCTGCAAAAAGGAGGTTTCCCCAGTCATTATCATCGGAATTGGACACAATCAGCGCCAGATCGCGTTTTACCGCATCAGAATTTGAATTTTTCATGAGCATTGTTTTGCACATGGCAACGGAAGCGGCGTACGGGTCTTTTCTCAGGATGCCCTGGTGTATCTGCTGGAATTGGAGGAAGCAGTGGAGAGCCTCTTTGGTGCGGCCGATTTCCTGGGCTGACTGGCCCCGGTAGTACCAGTATGGCGGAAACTTCTGAAAGCTGGTTTCAATCCGCTCTAATTTCCTGCAGCGTTTGGTAAGATCAGGCTCTTTTAAAATATTGGTATAGTTCCTCAGCTGTTTTTCATCCAGTCGCCATGTATCGGGCAAGTTGTATTTTCTCATGAGCGTCCAGGAGTATTTGAGCAATTTTTTGTAGAAATTGTTAAGTTCCTGCATGGTCTTTGATTCAATGGCCCACTTACCTTTCTCTTTTTCTTTAATGTATGTGTTCATTTGGGATCGGTAGTTAAAATAGAAGGAGCCTGTTGCGACAAAGGCCGCTAAAATCGTGTTGTAGGGATTGATGACAACATCCGTATCAAAAACAAGTGCTGTGACTCTGTTTTTAAGTTCGTGTTGAACATTTCTATCAAAATCTTTGAGAAGATATTCCCGGTCATAATCATTGATTTTTGAGGAGGTAAGCAGATCCATGAGTTCCTGGAGCAGCGTGATGAGGTCGGCATCAGGGATGTTGCTTAAATTCAGGTTATTGATGATCATATTGTATTCCTGATCCAGAATAACCTTGTCATTGTAAGTCATGATATGGGTTAAGGATACGGCTATCAGGTTCAAACATTCAAGCACCTGAAGCTGAATCGCTTCATCATGGGTCTTTGCCGCATTCTCCTCTGCGGCATATGTGACAACGCCTGATACATG
>NZ_JBFXHE010000343.1:0-4790 GCF_050177295.1 Desulfobacter sp. | reverse complement strand
TCTTGCCCATGGCTTGTGGGCTTTGTTCAGCATGTATATTTTAAAACTGGGCTGCCTGGACGGTTGGCCGGGATTTATTATTTCTCTTAGCAGTTTTGAAAGTACGTTCTATAAGTACGCTAAACTTCACTTAAAACAAAAAGGACTGGACGTTTTTATTCACAATCCGTTGCCAAAGGTTTGATTCCTAATTTTTTTAAGGGCTCACTGGACGGCGGGGCATCCCTTCATATGCCAGATAAGAAGTTCATAGTAGAGCATGGCCTTGTTTTTTTTTCCGGTTGCAAAAAATAGAGTCAGCGTCCATACCGTTAGATTTATGAGCAAATCTGCCGTCAGCCTTACCATGATCAGCGGCATATATACGCAGGAAAGCAAAGGAAAGTGTTTTTTATAATAAATTCGCCGGGACTGGGAAAAAAGCAGCCTTGATTTAATACTGTGGCCGACACTTTGTCCGCCTAAATGATAGATTTTTGCCCTGGGAACGATATATGAAAACCATCCATTTTGATGCATGGTAAGGGCTAAATCGGTCTCTTCAAAGAAAAAGAAAAAGGATTCGTCAAAAAAGCCTGCTTTTCTCACGGCTTCCATTTTCATGAGAATGCATGCGCCAATGCATGAGTCCACCTTTACCTCGGTGTGTGTGATGGAATGTTTGTTTTTCCGAAAGGGAGAGATGGTATTAATAAGGCTCTCATTAAACAGGAGGGTAAAAATACCTGGAAAGTAAGCAAAGGAGTTTTGTTTTGTTCCATCTTCATTTAACAGCTGACCGGCGCATATGCCGGCATCATCTTTTTCTTCCATAAAATCGCAAATTGCCTTCACAGCCCCCTGGGTCAGGATTGTGTCTGAATTGAGCAGGAGCGCATACGGGCTTTTCGTCTCTCTGAGTACGATGTTGTTTGCTTTGGCAAATCCAAGATTTTCACTGTTTTCAATCACACGGACATCGGGAAAAGCCTTAAGAACTGCCTTGGGACTGCCGTCGTGGGAGTTGTTGTCAACCACCACAACTTCAAAAGAAAGCTCTTTTATGGTTTCAAATACGCTTTTAATGCAGTTGAGAAGCAGTTCTTTGGTATTGTAGCTTAAAATAATAATCGTAACATCTGTCATGAATTGTGTTCTTCCCCGGATACTTTTATTGTTTTTTGCTAATTTGCAAGTTACGGTTGAACCATGCTTCTTCAGTTTCCGTCAGGGCACAAACCCTTACAGTAATATATCATATGACCATTGTAAAATATATCTATTAACTCAGGAAACAATGCCAAAATTATGAAAATAAATCGTTCTAAATGCAAATAGTTCATTTATAGTCATTCTGTTTGAAGCGCAGATTTTCCACAGTCTGCTTGTCATTTTATAGGTTGATTTTTTTTGAATCCTGCATTCATCCAACGTTGCTCAATGGGGGCCTGCCAATTGCATTCGATGCAAAGAGATGTTATTGGATGCAAAGAGATGTTATTGATTGACGGCTGCAATTTAATAAGCATAGTGAAGTTAATTGTTTTTTTTAATAATATCGAGTTGTTAGGATACATATAGCGCTTTATGATTAAGATCCCCAACTTATTTTTTTATAGGAAAAAATTGGTTCCGCAAACACCACCCCATGATTGCCAATGGTCCATCGGCATCTATGAGGGTGTTTCCCCTTTTACCTTACAACCGCCTATCAATATAACCAACCCAATTCTATCCCCCTGTGACGTATCCGATGGACAGTCAATACTTGTCGCAGACCCTTTTGGTGTCCAGTATGAAGATAAGCACTACCTTTTTTTTGAATCTGAGGTGAAAACTAAAACCGGTTATAGAGGAAAGATAGCCTTGGCAAGCAGTGAGGACGGGACAACATGGCATTATGAGAAGGTTGTCCTTAACGAGCCTTTTCATCTTTCTTATCCTTATGTATTTATTTGGGAAAATCAATTTTACCTTATTCCTGAATCCAGACAATTCCGGCAGATTCGATTGTATCGTGCTGTATCATTCCCTTTTCATTGGGAACTGGATACCATCTTACTGAAAGGCAAGCGTTTTGCAGACAATAGTCTTTTTTTCTATAATGACATTTGGTGGTTGTTTACAGATTCGGGGAATTCGACTCTTAGGCTATATTTTTCCCAGCATTTGAAAGGTCCTTACAAACAGCATCAGAAAAGTCCGATACGCAAAAAAGATCCCCATTATGCACGCCCTGCAGGACGGGTGATTTTGTATCAAAATAACCCGATTCGTTTTGCCCAAGATACCTTGCCCATATATGGGAGTAAAGTCTGGGGCTTTAAGATCACTACATTGACAACTAAAGCCTATAGTGAAGAACCCATTACAACCCCTGTCCTTGAGGCTTCCGGAGCTGGATGGAACAGCCATGGCATGCATACTGTTGACGCAACCCAATTGCCGGATGGCTCCTGGCGGGCTTATGTTGATGGATATGGATCGAGCAAGGGAAGTAGTGTCTAAGGTTAGGCGAAAACTAACTTTGCGGTGCAAACAGGGTTGCACTCATTAATGCAAAAAACCAGCCTTCAGCACTGTCTTTGAGCGGAGACGCGACCATACAGGCTGTTATGATGGTTAAGACAAAGCCCCGGGCAAGCAGTATCCTTTTTTTCTTTTGTAACAATCCCGCATAGCACCATTGGGTGAGGAAAAAAGAGAGAAGAACCAAAATACCCACCAGGCCAAACTGAGCACCAGCCATCAAAAAATCGTTATGGGGATTGTCTGATCGATGAAATTGGGTTCCTTTTATCAATTTAGAGTAGGATGTTTGGAAGCTGCCTGTGCCTGTACCGATGAAAGGGCTTTTTCTTATAAGTTTAAGAGAATTTGTGTAGAATTCAAGGCGGAGACCGGAAGATGAGGTCCAACTTGCCGGTTCTCCGTAATTCCATCCCCTTATTTCATTGACTGCGATACGGGCTCTTGTTAACAAAGGATTGGATGGATAGACCCATAAAGAAAGCCCCATGCAAAGACAGATGATAGAGGCGATTACAATACTTTTCCGGTTGCTCCATGAAAAAAAATAGTACATAAAAAGGACAAGGCTAATCAGATGGCCGGTTCGCCCGTTTACCATGAATAATACATTGATTAAGGCCAGGAAACTGAATCCTGTCCATAGAAGTCGTGCTTTAAGTGTTTTAGCCGACCTGGCCAGCACTGCCGTAACAAATACAGTAAATGCCATGAATGTATTGTGTTTGATGTGATCATGGAAAACATAACAGTCAAACGGGTTGCCCTTTACAGGTATAAAGTCCGGCACCATGCTGACCCGTATCAGATACGAGAGAAGAAGAATTATTCCCATGGCACCAATAAATGATATCAAAACAGCCCGGGTATTTTTTTCTTTCTTTAAATAGATCATGGCCATGGCTATGAATAGGAACTTACCGCCGTTCTGGAGGCCCTCAAGTATTTTTTCCTGCCCGGCACTGGTATAGGAAAGCCCTGCTATATGAATCAGGAAAAATGTACAGCCGGCCATCGCCACAGGGTTGGATTTTATGATAACTGTCAATTCTTTTAACGGGTTCTTGAAGTTGTCCAGAATCCAGAACAAAAGGAAAATTCCTAAGACCATATAGGTCATGGCCGTGGATACAGGGATGGTAGCTGCCAATAAAATCAGTGCGGAACTGCAGACTTTGCTTAAATTTATGTGTGATATCATTTTGCCAGCATTTGTTTAGTTGTGTCCGGGGAGTAAAAAAAGTTTTATTGGTCGGCTCATAAAAAAGTATTATCGTTTTTATGCATATTTCTCAGCTGATTGGGTATTTCGGCATAATAGTTCACAGGAAAACAAACCCCATAAATTAGAAGGAAAGCTCAGCAATATATGATTCATACTGCTTGAAAATGGTTTTAGAGTCAAAACGACTCAAATCGGCTTGATTGATTTCAGGCGGATTTTTAGAAAATTTTACAATATTGTAGGATAATTTTTCGACATCCCCAACTGGGGATAAAGCGTCAGGAGTACTGATAAGGATCTCTGAAGGCCCTGAAGGACAATTCGTACTAATAGCCGGGGTACCACAAATCAAGGATTCAATTAATACATTTGAAAGGCCTTCAAAATCAGAAGATAAGACAAACAATTTTGCACGCCTCATCCAGGCATATGGATTTTTTTTAAACCCGGCAAGATAAACTTTTTCTGTTAAGTCCAACGTTTCAATCATTTCTTTAAGATGCTCTTTCTCATATATGGAGCCATCTCCTATAATCACTAAAGGCAAAGAAATATTGGCAGCCCAATAAGCCTTCAGTAGTATGTCATGCCTTTTTTCTTTTGAAAATCTTCCTACAGTTAAAATGAATTCTTCCTCCTTAAAATCGATAGGGTTCAAACTTAATTCTTTAATGTTTTCAAAATCGAAAGGGTTGTACATCGTTTGTATAAACTTAGGAAAAACTTTGAAATTGTTTAAAAGATCATTTGCAATTCCTTCGGACACAGTTAATATATTTTTTTGGTTATATAACTTCCTGAGTTTTTTAAATCTTCGACCTGATTTTTTCCCATTTAAATACCCCTCAGAGTAATTCGTATGGATCGTATGAAAAACTGGGGACTTAGATTTAAAATTTCCCAGAAGAAAAGAAGAGAACATCTCATGAGCAAAAATAGCTGCAACATGATTTTGTCTTTCGATTTTTCGAATAATTTTTCTTAATTTTTGACAATAGTAAAGGTCGGTGAGCCATCTATAAATGCCTAATCCTTTTTTAAAATTTAAACAAATAAG
>NZ_JBFXHE010000342.1:0-4803 GCF_050177295.1 Desulfobacter sp. | reverse complement strand
TTTCCAGGATTCGGCTTTTTTTAAGCTCACTTCAAATCCGGTATAAGTTTCTCATCAGTTTTGCCTTGATTTTTTTTCTGTCCATGCTTCTGTGCAACCTGTTCATCTATGTTTATGTGCGCAGCAATATTGAGGACCGTATTGAAAGCGAGCTGACCAATACCACGGCCATGATTTACAATATGGTCAATACCTCTGTGAATGTCTCCATTAAAAACCATCTGCGGGCCGTGGCGGAAAAGAATCTGGACATACTGACCGGCCTGTACCGGAAAAGCCGGGACAGCGACATTTCCCTGGAGGATGCCCGCAAAAGAGCGGCTGAAGTGATTTTAAGCCAGACCATAGGGGCCTCGGGCTATCTGTACTGCCTGGACAGCCGCGGGGATGTGGCCGTGCATCCGAGAGCCGAACTCATCGGCACCAACGTGGCTGAACACGCCTTTATCCGGCAAATGATGGAAAAAAAGCAGGGATACCTGGAGTATGAATGGAAAAATCCGGATGACAAACATCCCCGGCCTAAAGCCCTTTACATGGCCCATTTTGAACCCTGGGACTGGATCATTGCCGCCTCGGCCTACCGGTCTGAATTCATCAGGCTGGTGAATGTCCAGGATTTCAGGCAGAGTATTCTCTCCTTAAAGTTCGGGAAAAGCGGTTATGCCTTTGTCATTGACAGGGACGGCCGGGCCATCATCCATCCGGTCCTGGAGGATATTAATATTTTGCAGACCCCTGAACTGCCCAATCAATATCTCACAGACATGATGCAGCGCAAAAAAGGCCGGTCTGTTTACTACTGGAAAAACCCCGGGGAGACCCGGGCACGCAAAAAACTGGTGATGTTCAATTATATTCCCGAATACCAGTGGATTGTGGCGTCATCATCCTACCTGGATGAGCTTTACCAGCCATTAAAAACCATCCGCAATATGTTTTTAGGCATCTCCCTGCTGTTTTTCAGCATCATGCTGGCCGTGACCTTTGGCATCAGCCGGACCATTACCACGCCGCTTCGCCAGCTCATGGCCCGGTTCCGCACGGCCACGGCAGGAGATTACTCCGCCAGGATGGAGAGCCGCACCGGGGACGAGGTGGGACAGCTTGCCCGGTATTTCAACCGGTTCATGGACCAGCTTGAAACCGCCCGCCAGGAGCTGGAGAGGGATATGGCCCGGTCCAAAATTCTTGAAAAACAGGTGATGCAGGCCGGGGACCGGGAACGCATGAACATCGGCCAGGAGCTCCACGACGATCTTTGTCCCCATCTCATCGGCATTTCAGGGCTGGCCGCCGTGATCCGGGAAGACCTTAAATCCCGGCACGACCCCGCCGCAGACCTTGCCCGGAAAATGGGGGAACTCGTGGAAGACGCCGTGGAAAAGACCCGGCAGCTTGCCAGGGGTATTTGCCCGGTCCATCTGGTCAGCCATGGATTCCAGTCTGCCCTGGAAGAGATTGCCGATCAGTTCGCCTATTATTCCGGTATCCGGTTTGAGTGCCATATGGACGAGGGCGTGGATATCCTGGAAGACTCCTGCGCCATTCATCTCTACCACATTGCAAGGGAAGCGGTGAACAACGCGGTTAAACATTCACACTGCGACCGGATTCATATTGCTTTAACCCGGGATGCGGCTGACAGCCTGATCCATCTGAAGGTGACGGACAACGGTTCCGGTATAAATCCTGATCCCTCCGGCCGGGGCATTGGCTTGCAGATTATGGACTACCGGGCTAAAATCATTGATGCGCAGTTTAATATTGATACAGGACCCAAAGGAACACAGATCCATGTCATTTTGAATTCGTCGGTTCCGGAAAAAAAGGAGCATGCCCCGGCATGATGCAGACCCGTCAAAAATCCCGCATAATCATTGTGGATGACCACCCCATTTTCTGTCTGGGCATGAGCGAACTGATCAACCGGGAACCGGATCTCACGGTGGTGGCCTGTCCGGATACCGCGGACAGGGCCCGGCAGATCATTGAACAGGATATGCCTGATCTGATGATTGTGGATATTTCCCTGGCCCAGAGCAACGGCATTGACCTGGTGACGGAACTGCGCGGCAAATGCCCGGATCTGCCCATCCTGGTATTGTCCATGTATGATGATTCAATGTATGCAGAACGGGCGCTGATGGCCGGTGCCAGGGGGTATGTGATGAAACAGCGGGCCATTGCCCAGGTGGTGGAGGCGGTGCGCCAGGTCCTGTCCGGGCGCATTTACGCCAGTGACAAAACCAAGGAAAAACTGCTCAACCGGATGATTTCCAGAAAGCCTTCTGCCGTGGGGTTCAGTCTGGAGACCCTGACCAACCGGGAATTTGAAGTGTTCCGGCTCATGGGCGAGGGCCTGGACTCAAGGGAAATTGCGGCAAGGCTGAACCTGAGCATGAAAACCGTGGGTACCCACCGGGAGAATATCAAGGAAAAGCTTCAGCTCAAACATTATACGGAACTTGTCAAGGCTGCCGTGCACTGGGTCTATGAAATGAAAAAATAGCGTTAGATCCTCTGCCGGCCGGGCTGTCCGGTTATTGTAAAACCCAGGGAAAAACGCTTGTAGGTTTTCAACCTAGTTGATTTCAGATCACCGGCCATAAAAATATGAGGCCATTACCGATTGAACCATTCAAAGATTCGTTGTTAATGACACATGGAAAGCATTTACCATATTAATAACAAGGAGAACCCTGTCATGTCGGAAAGAAGCGTTAATTACGAAATTTTAAGTCCCACCAATTTTCTTGATAGAAGCGTCAAAGTCTATCCGGAAAAAACCGCAGTCATCTATGGGGACAAAACCTTTACCTGGGCAGGGTTCCAGGAACGGGTATTTCGTCTGGCCAATGGCCTGAAAGCCTGCGGTGTTGGCCGGGGTGACAAGGTCGCCTTTATCTGCCCCAATACCCCGCCCATGCTGGAAGCCCATTATGCCGTGCCGCTGCTGGGCGCAGCCCTGGTTTCCATCAATATCCGGCTGTCTGCCAATGAAATGTCCTATATCATCAATCATTCCGACGCCAAAGTTGTGGTGGCGGACAATGAATTCGGCAAGGTGCTGTCCAAGGTCGTGCCCGAACTCACCGCAGTGAAGACCTTTGTCAATATCTGCGACATTGACGATTCCATGCCCCTGGACGGGCCGGAATATGAACGTTTCCTGGCGGACAGTCCAAATGACACGGTTGCCCTTGCCATTGAAGATGAACGGGAAGTCCTTGCCTTGAACTATACTTCCGGCACCACGGGCCGACCCAAGGGCGTGATGTACCACCACCGGGGCGCTTATCTCAATTCGCTGGGCGAGCTGCTGGAGTTTAAAATCAACGTGAACAGCAAATATCTGTGGACCCTGCCCATGTTCCATTGCAACGGGTGGTGTTTTACCTGGGCCATCACCGCCATGGGGGCCACCCATGTCTGCCTGAGAAAGGTGGACCCCGTTGAGATCTACCGGATCATCGCCGAGAAGGGTGTCACCCATCTGTGCGCTGCGCCCACCATCCTCATCGGCATGTCTGTTTTTGCCAAGGAAAACCATGTCCAGCTCTCCCACAGCCTGGAGATCATGACCGCCGGTGCCCCGCCCGCACCCATGGTGATCCAGAACATGGAAGGTATCGGGGCCAACATCACCCAGACCTATGGCCTGACCGAGGTATTTGGCCCGCACTCCGTATGCCAGTGGCAGAACAAATGGGATGACCTTGCACCCGTGGACAGAGCCGGCATCAAAGCCCGCCAGGGCGTACCCTATATTGTGGCCGAGCACATGGATGTGGTGGATTCCTTGACCATGGAACCGGTGCCCAGGGACGGTACCACCATGGGTGAAATTGTCATGCGGGGAAACAACGTCATGCTGGGGTATTACAAGGATGAGGATGCCAGTGCCGAGGCCTTCAGGGGCGGATGGTTCCATTCCGGGGACCTGGCGGTTATGCACCCGGACAACTATGTGCAGATCATGGACCGAAAAAAGGACATCATCATCTCAGGCGGTGAAAATATCTCCACCGTTGAAATTGAAAATGTGCTGTACGCCCACCCGGATGTGCTGGAAGTAGCCGTAATCTCGGTGCCCGACGAAAAATGGGGTGAGGTGCCCAAGGCGTTTATTGTACCCCGGGCCGGGACCAATCCGGATCCGGCGCAGATTATTGCGTACTGCAAGGAAAAGATGGCCAGATTCAAGGCACCCAAGTATATTGAATTCGGTCCCTTGCCCAAAACCGCCACAGGCAAGCTGCAAAAGTTCAAATTGCGGGAGAAGGAGTGGGCGGGCCACGACCGCATGGTTAACTAGTGTTTGAACGAAAAGCCATCCATCTGCGGCGTTGCTGCACAAAGCTGAAATCCTCACGTACTACAGTACGCTCCGGTTTCAGCTTTGCTTGCGCCTTGCATCTGGGCAACTTTTCGTCCAAACACGGGCTTGCGTTCAGACACAACTAATGTTTGAACACAAAGTCATCCCTCCAACGTGCCGTCCAAATACGGGCTGGTGTTCAGAACAGCCTATAAGTATTCATATTTTTTGACTGAAACCCCATAAATCAGAATGGGTTCTGCTTTCCCCTGATAAATATAAAGAAAACCGTTTTAAAAAATTTATTACTGGTCAGCAAGAAAAGCCCTGATGATAAAAATAAAAAAGCCCTGAGCAAGAATATCTTGATCAGGGCTTTTAAAGAAGAACCGGCAGCGTTCTACTCTCCCACACAGTCTCCCATGCAGTACCATCGACGCTAAAGAGCTTAACTTCCGTGTTCGAGATGGGTACGGGTGTGG
>NZ_JBFXHE010000341.1:0-4833 GCF_050177295.1 Desulfobacter sp. | reverse complement strand
GTTTTGAGCAGAATGGACGAGGTGGGAAAACTGATGTGCACCCCGGGAGTATTGCAGCCAATGGCCAGTTCTATATCTTTTTTGATTGCCCTGCACCAGCAGGTGAGCATGCTGGGCAGGTTCAACTGGGCAATGGCCTGGATTTCCCGGCATGCAAACTCACCCATGGCAGGGATGCCCGCTTCAATCTCGTCAACGCCGCATTCTGCAAGCTGACGGGCAATGGTCAGTTTTTCCAGGGGCCTGAAAAAGACACCCGGGGCCTGTTCCCCGTCCCGAAGGGTGGTATCCACCATCCAGACCCGCAGATCATGGGTTTTCATTCCAGTACATAGTCCTCTGCCACCGTACCGTCTTCCATGGCATCTAGAATAGCATCAATGGCTTCTTCGTTGTCCACATGCCCATACCAGATATTATCCGGATAAATCACCATGACCGGACCGTCATCGCACTGTTTCAGGCAGCAGGTGGAAGAGACCAGCACCTCTTCAAGGCCCCTGTCAATCACTTCATTTTCAATATAGGCCAGAAAATCCCCGGACCCTTTTCTGTGGCATTTGCCTTTGGGTTCTCCACTGGGACGGAAACTTGAGCATACGAGGATGTGTTTTTCAGGCTTGTTCATTTCTTTCTCCTTTAATATTTTATTAATTTGGTTTCTTAAGCTTTTAATTGGTATTTGGATAAAACGTTGGTGTTTGGACGAAGCGTTGCCCAGATGCAAGGCGCAATAGATGGGTGACGATTCGTTCAAACTCAGATGATTACATGCAGCCGGTTCCGGTCCCCCGGCACTCCCCGCAGGTCGTCTGTGCCCGGACAATCAGATGGTTTAAGGGCTCCCCTTTTTTAAGCGCCATAAGTACAAGATCAATCATGCCGTTGACCTCATGGATGGTAAATCCCATGGTGCCTAGAATTTTTTTAGGCGTATCCCCTGCACCGGACACAAGAATGGTGTGGCAATCTTTAATGGTCCGGGCAAGATTCTGCCATCTGGCATTCCCGCCACCCGATTCAGGCAAGGCCCTTGTTTCCACCAGGCCCGGTATTTCCCGGCTTAAGTCATAGATGTGTAATTCTGTGGCCTCCCCCAGGGGCTGGTTGATCAACGCGCCTTCCCGGGTGGCCAGGGCCACATAGGGCCTTGGCGCGGAGCCATTTGACGCACCGTCATCTGCACCAGGTTCTTCATGGCAATACTTCGTGGTATTGGGAAAAGGAATGGGTGCGGTGGCGTGGTATGTCAGCCGGTCCATGAGCTTCTGATTCAAAGGATCGTCCAGCAGGCCCACGGCATCAGCCCTGCAACGTTTACAATGGGTCATCTGGGGTACAAAGACCTGGGCAGCCGTTCTGATTTTCTTGACCAGATCTTTGCCCGGCTCTTCCATGGTTTCAAAATTTGCGCCCTTGGTGGGGAAATAGGGCATGCAGTTGAAAATATCCACACCCATTTCACCCATTTTTTTGGCCACGTCCGCCATATGGTCGTCATTGATTCCAGGCAGGATAATGGAATTGACCTTGACCATAATATTGCGTTCTTTCAGGCCTTTTACTGCGGCGAGCTGACGTTCCAAAAGCAGTTGTGCACCCTGGAGCGGCCCCACGGACCGTTTGCCGTTCCTGACCCAGGCATAAATCTTTGCGCCGATTGCAGGGTCAACCGCATTGATGGTGATGCTGACATGGGTGGTATTGACGGCTGCCAGTTCATCCAGGTACGGGTGGATATTCAGGCCGTTGGTGGCCACGCAAAGCAGCATTTCCGGATAGGCGGCGCGCACCTTTGTCAGGGTTTCCATGGTTTTGTCGCCGTTGGCAAAGGGGTCGCCAGGACCTGCAATGCCCACCACAGCGGTGTTGGGTTTTGCCCCAACCACATCGGCCAGATAGGCCATGGCCTGGTCCGGGCTCAGGATGGAGGAGGTAACACCGGGGCGGCTTTCATTGACACAGTCAAATTTTCTATTGCAAAAATTGCACTGGATATTGCAGGCCGGCGCAACCGGCAGGTGGACACGTCCGAAATCCTTGCAGGATTTTTTATTAAAACAGGGATGGTGATCTAAATTCATCTTAATTTTCCTTACAAATTTACATATATGAGTATCCGACTCTGGATTCGGTCTGTTTTGCCGTAAGAATCGTATTGACTATATTGTCAAACAATTGCTGGGCACCTTTGTATCCAATGTGCAGAATCCGCGCGCCCCCCACCCGGTCGTGGATGGGAAATCCCACCCTGACCATGGGGATCTTGAGCCGTCTTGCCATGGCATAGCCCTTGGAATTGCCGATAATGATTTCGGGCCGAAGGTCTTCGGGCATCCCTGCGGCGGTCTCTTCCATGCAGGTAAAGTCCATGTCATTCTGGATGAGAATCTGGTCAATGAGGGTTTCGGGCAGGATCTCTTCAAGGGCTTTATTAAATGTTTTGCTTTTGCCGCCGGATGCGCAGATCACGGGGATAATACCAACTTCGGCGAGGAAGCCTGCCATGGAGACCACAAAATCCTCTTCACCGTAAATCAGTGCCCGTTTTTTCGATACATATTTATTGCCGTCCACATAGGCATCCACCAGCCGCCATTTTTCTTTCCTGTACCGCTCAGGCACGGGCCTGCCTGAAATCTGGGACAGGGCATCCAGAAAGCGGTCCGTGGCTTTTACCCCGATGGGAATGGGAAGGCGTGTGCAGGGTATGCCAAAGCGTTTATTTAAAATTGTTCCTGCTGTCTGTGTTCCCTTTTCCGCCATCAGGCCCAGTACGGAACCCAATTCCATACTGTGGACAGCCACATTCATTTTCTCAATGGCGGAAACAGGGGTGCCTCCTTTCTGGATAGCCTGGTACTCCTGCCATGACGGTCCTTCCAGCCGCTCTGAATAATCGGGCAGAATGGTGACAGGGGTATGAAAATCCGCAAAAATATCTTTTAAATGCCGCAGATCTTCGTTGGAGAGCATGCCCGGAAACAAATTTATTGTTTTCTTTTTCTTGGGCCGGTAGATGATTTTTTTGCCCACCGGGTTGAAGCGGTCCACCACTGCGGCCACAGCACCGTGAAATCCGTCAACGTGGGTGCCGGTGTACGACGGTGTGGATACATGGACCAGGGCCGTACCGTCGATGGCATTGCCCATGCTGTTCAAAATTAACGGCACATCATCGCCGATGGTTTCGGACAGGCATGTGGTGGCGATACCGATCATCTCCGGTGAATACTGGCGTGCCACGTTTTCAATGGCCAGTTTCAGGTTGGCACCGCCGCCGAATACAGCCGTCTCCTCGGTAAAGTTGGATGAGGCAATATCCACGGGTTCCTTGAAATGGGAGATCAGGTAGCGCCGCATATAGGTGGAGCATCCCTGGGAGCCGTGAAGCAAAGGCACACAGCCTTCAATACCCTGGAACACCAGGGTCGCCCCCAGGGGTGTGCACATTTTGCATGCATTCTGGGTGGGGGTATATGATGGTGTTGTCTTATGGGATCTGCTCGGGGTCATATAGCACCTTCCTTTCCGGTTGGGTTCTGCCGTCTTGGCACAAGATCCCATACCGGGCTTGTAACGGTTCCGTGTACTTCCTTTGCAAAATTGACCATGCCTTCAAATCCCACCAGGGGAATTTTGCGTTCATGGTTGTGGTCGCAGAACCCGATGCCCATCTTATAGGCAATGGGCCGTTCCTTGACGCCGCCGATAAACAGGTCTGCATCCTTTTCAACGGAATACTTGGCCAGCTCCAGCGGATTTGAGTCATCCAGGATCACGGTGCCCTCGTTGCACATCTGCCTGAGCACTTCGTAATCTTCCTTGGTGCCGGTCTGGGAACCGGCCAGAACCACTTCCATGCCAAGGGTTCTTAATGCCTTGATCATGGAGAATGCTTTGAAAGCACCACCCACATAAATGGCTGCTTTTTTGCCTTCAAGGTCTTTTTTCATGGTCTCAAGGCTGGGGATAATGGCCTGAACTTCTTTTTTGATCAGTTCCTTGGTTTTTTTAAGCATTTCAGGGTTCTGATCAAAGAATACTGCCACCCGGTACAGGGCATCCGAGGTGTCTTCAATGCCGAAATAGGAGACCCGGATATAGGGGATGCCGTACGCTTCCTGCATCTGCTTTGCCAGGTGGGTGACCGACCCTGAACACTGGACCACGTTCAGGGCGGCATTGCCCGCCTGCATCACTTCGTCCACCCGGCCGTCGCCTGTGATCACAGAGACCACCTTGACCCCCATGGCTTCATAGTATTTTTTTATGATCCATGTCTCTCCGCCAATATTGAATTCGCCCAGGATATTGATGGAATCGGGGATGGTGACCCGGGGGGCTTTGTTTCTTTCTATCAGACTGAACAAGGCGTCGCAGGCTGCCTTGTACCCGTCTTTTTTGGTTCCTTTAAATCCTTCGGAGTGGACAGCGATGACAGGAATGTTGGTCTCTTCTTCCACCTGGCGGCAGACCGCATCCACGTCATCACCAATAATGCCCACAATGCAGGTACAGTAGATAAAGGCCGCTTTGGGTGAATATTTGTCAATGAGCTCCAGCAATGCCTTTTTCAGCTTTTTTTCTCCGCCGTAGATGATATCGGTCTCTGACAGATCCGTTGAAAAACTCATCCGGTGAAGCTCCGGGCCCGAAGACTGGGCCCCTCTGATATCCCAGGTATAGGAGGCGCACCCAATGGGGCCGTGGATCAGATGCAAGGCATCGGCAATGGGGTAAAGCACCACCCTGGAGCCGCAGAACACACAGGACCGCTGGCTGACTGCGCCGGCCAGACTTTTGGTTTCACATTCCATCTCAAAGGGCTGT
>NZ_JBFXHE010000340.1:0-4837 GCF_050177295.1 Desulfobacter sp. | reverse complement strand
TTTCGGGCAACTGCCTTTGGAGGGCAAACTTGTCATTATTCTCACACAGCGCACCCACGACATCCACTGTTTTTAAGGGGGCGGATTCCGGCTTGCCATGGATGTGGATGTGATGGTAGGCACCATACACCCCGGGGCGCATCAATGCCGACATGGACGCATCCACGCCCACATAGTTGCGGTAAGTGTTTTTATGGTTGATCACCGAGGTGACAAGGGCACCGTGGGGACCGGTGATAAACCGGGCACTTTCCATATACAGTTTGGGTACCCAGCCGTTTTTTGCTTTAAAGGCGTCAAAGGCTTTGATGATGCCGCCGGCCATGCCTTCAAGGTTAAATGCCTGGGCATCCGGTGTGTAGGGAATGCCTAAACCGCCGCCAATATTTATGAACTCAAATCGGATATCAAGGGCCTGGCTTACATCTTTAGCCAGTTCCAGCAGCATGTCCGCCGTGTCGATCATATATTGGTAATTCAGCTCATTGGACGCTATCATGGTATGCAGGCCAAATCGTTTGACGCCAAGGTCCAGGGCCTGCCCATAGGCTGAAAAGATCTGGTCCCGGGTCAGACCGTATTTGGCTTCTTCGGGTTTGCCGATAATGGCGTTTCCCTGGCGTGTCGCGCCGGGGTTGTATCTGAAACAGAGCAGATCGGGTATGGCCGGCAGTTTGGCAATCAGGGTGATGTCATCCAGATTGATGATGCAGCCCCCCTGGTCCATGGCTGTTTTTAACTGTTCCCGGGTAGTGTTGTTGGAGGTGAACATGATATCTTCGGCATTGCTTCCCACTTTGCGGGCCAGTACGATTTCCGGTACCGAAGCGCAGTCAAAACCAAACCCCTGGGCTTTGAGAAGTGCCATCACCGTGGGATTAGGCAGGCCCTTTACGGCAAAATACTCCTTGAATCCGTCAATGGGGGCAAACGCGTTGTTCAGGGCCTGACAGGTTTGAATGATCCCGGTTTCATCATAGATGTGAAAAGGAGTGCCAAAGGCTGCGACGGCATCCTGAACCACCGTTGACAGTCTCTCTTTGAATTCAGGTGAAATAGGCATGGTAATATTCCTCTATAATAATAAATTAAACGTCATCCGGAAGTTTGATCTTTGCACTTTCCTTGAACGTGGAAAGCGCAATAAATGTTTTAGTTGCCTTTACACTGCTCATATCGGCTATCCGGGTTTGTATCAGTTCTTCCAGTGCCCTGTTGCCGGCTGCCTTTATTTTAATCATCAGGGTATCTCCACCCGCCAGATAATGGACTTCCTGGACCTGTTCTATGGCTGCCAGCTGTTCGCCGGTTTCCCGGATTCCGGACGGGCGGGTGACCTGGATGCTGACAAAGGCGGTCATGGCACATCCGAACATATCCGGGTTCAGGCGCACCTCATAGCCCTGGATGACCTCTTTTGCCTCCAGTTTTTTAATACGCTCAAGCACTGCGGAAGGGGCCATGCCAATGGTCCTGGAAATCTCAATATTGGGGATACGGGCTTTTTTCTGCAGGATTTTAAGAATTTCCAGATCAGTTTTATCCATGGCAATAATATTCAATTTATGCTAAATTTATCATATAAATTTCAGTATCTTAAAATGATATTCGCTATCTTTTGCAAAGTCAAGAATATTATTCTTTAAATAATGAGAAAATATAAATTAAATTCTCTTTGTGTGAATATCGCCGGAATTTTGGACAATTTGATTTTTGTTGATAAAATACAGTGTTTCATATACATGTAAATTTTAGGTGAATTCCGATTAACAACAGGTTGGGGTGGATGGACAAGAACAGCATTAAAATCCTGGTGGTGGATGACGAGGAAGGCATTCTGGACGTCACCGAAGCATTTTTTGAAAGGAAGGGATACCAGGTATATACTGCAGAAAACGGGGCACGGGCCATGGATATTGTCAACCGGGAGAAACTAGACTGCGTTTTTACCGATATCAATATGCCTGTGATGGACGGGCTCGAACTTGCCGAACGAATCCGCCATGTTGAAAGTACCCTGCCCGTTGTGGTGATGACCGGGTATCCGTCCCTTGACAATACCATCCAGACTTTGAAGAACGGGGTTGTGGATTACCTGATCAAGCCGGTGAACCTTGAGCAGATGGAGTTGACCCTTCGCAGGATACTGCGTGAACGGGGTCTCTTTGTTGAAAATCTGATTCTCAAGGAGGAAGTGGAGCGTCGGGAGCGGCTGCGTCAGCTCAACAACGAACTGATTAAAAAAGTGGAGGATGTTAATACCTTAAACCGGGTCATGGAGGATTTTGCCGCCGTTGATTCCAGTTACGAAATTTTTAACAAGGTTGTCCGGTTAGGCGTCGAAGAACTCAAGGCGGACCTGGTTTTTTTTCATGTTTATTCAGAACAGGATCGCTTCCTGGTCCTTGTAGACAAGGCTGGTGCGGAAAATAAAAAATACCCGGCATCCTATTTCACAGACATTCCGGAACAGGAAAAAGCATTTATCATAGAGTCGTTGGGAAGTGATCACACGCCCTGTCTTATTGCAGATGCGGTGGGTATCCCATCAATGAGGGGGCAGGTACACTCCTTTATGGTTGCACCATTGAAAATCCGGGATAAGATTTTCGGTGTTGTTTCAGCTTATATTTTCCAGGGGCCGCGGTTTTTTGGAGAACAGGATATTTACTATTTAAGCTTTATTACCCAGAAAGCCGCTTCAGGTATTGAAAATATTGCTTTATATGAAAATATATACGAGAACCTGTTTTCCACCCTGTTTGCATTTGTTACGGCCCTTGAAGTCCGGGATCTATATACCCGCAAGCACTCCACCAGGGTGGCCAGAGTCTCCCATATGATTGCCGGGGAAATGGGGTGTACCGAAGAAGAGCTGGACATGATCAATGTGGCAGGCAGCCTACATGATATCGGTAAAATAGGTATCAGGGATGATATCCTCTTAAAACCCGGTCGCCTTACCGAAGATGAATACGAAAAAATAAAAGAACATCCTGCCATCGGCGCTGATATTATAAGCAAACTGGGGCTGTGGGGCAGGGAAGCGCAGATTATCAGGCATCATCACGAACGTTTTGACGGTACAGGATATCCCGACGGCCTTAAAGGGGAACAAATTCCTAAACTTGCAAGAATATTGTCCGTTGCCGACAGTTATGACGCCATGGCCTCGGACAGGGCCTACCGCAGGAAAATGGATAAGAAAGTCGTTCTTGACATTATAATTAAAAATTCAGGCTCTCAGTTTGATCCTGTTGTTGTGGATGCTTTTCTCCGGGTGGCGGATCAGGACCTGCCGGATGATTTTTAATGGCTTGAGCATGAAAATGAAATATGCTAATCTAATATAGGAAATTACCAAGCATAAAAATAGTTTTAGATCTTTAAGCGTGGAGTGAAATTGCATTGAGCATTTCAGACAAAAGCGACAGACGAAAATTTTCCAGGGTAGTTTTTACAACCAAAATTGAAATTCATATGCTTGATGAATCCGGACAAAACGTCAAGCTTGCGGCCAACTCAAAAGATCTGAGCCAGAGAGGGGTGTTTGTCAAAACAGACAAGCGGCCGGCCTTGGATACGGTGTGCCGGGTGAATGTTTACCTGTCCGGAGGAGTAGACGATCTCAGGCTGGAAATTCAAGGACGAATCGTCAGGCATACGGATGCCGGATTCGGTGTAGAGTTCGAGTCCATGGACGTAGATACATATACCCATCTGAAAACGTTAGTTTTGTATAATATTGAAGGCAGTGATTAGTTGTCCAGGCAGTATGCGGGGCAACGCTTAAAACCGGCCGGAGGTGTTGGACCTTGGATGTTACACTGATCAATCCGTTCATCAATGCAACCATTAACGTGCTGGAAACAATGGCTTTTGTTACGGTTACAGCGGGAAAACCCTACCTGAAAAAAAATAATATCGCCGTGGGTGATGTGACCGGTGTCCTAGGACTGACCGGGGTCGCCCAGGGAACCATTGCCGTTACCTTTGAAGAAAAATGTATTCTAAAGGTAGTTTCCAACATGTTCGGAGAAAAGATAGACGGGCTTAATGAGGATATCGCCGATGCTGTTGGGGAATTGACAAATATGATTTCCGGACAGGCCCGGCGGGAACTTGATGAAATGGGCAAGGTGTTCAAGGCTGCCATACCATCAGTGATCACTGGAAAAAAACATACTATCAGGCACTATGGGAACGGCCCTAAAATCGCGATCCCTTTTCAAACCGATGGTGGATATTTTACAATTGAGGTGTGTTTTGATAGATAGAAGATGGGTTTCAATCCAATTAAGGAGGAAAATGTGGCAATGGACACATCCATCAAGATTTTGATAGTTGACGATTTTGCGACCATGCGCCGTATTCTGAAGAATATTTTAAAACAGCTTGGTTTTAAAAATCTGGTGGAGGCCGATGATGGTACAACGGCGTGGGAGGTCCTTGAAAGCCAGAGGATTGATCTGATTATTTCCGATTGGAACATGCCCAAAATGACAGGGCTTGAATTGTTGAAAAAGGTGCGGGCCAGCACTCAGTACAAGAAAGCACCTTTCCTCATGGTCACAGCAGAAGCCCAGAAACAGAACGTCATAGAAGCCGTACAAGCCGGTGTCTCCAATTATGTGGTCAAGCCGTTTACAGCAGAGGCCATTTCCGACAAACTCAAAAAGATCCTTAAGTGAGTCAGGTCCCCATGGTCCAAGCAACAGCCGAAAAAAGATCCGGCGCTGCTGACGCCCCGCTCAAAGATGTGTCAGGTTTTGACCGTAGCGGCATTGCCGGTGTGAGTCAGGGACTGATGGCCGTGCTTGACCGGGTGCGTAAGGTT